>LBTN01000018.1 GCA_000992085.1 Candidatus Magasanikbacteria bacterium GW2011_GWA2_37_8
GTTTTCCAAGTTTTTGGCAACCAATATTTTCTCGTACTTCTTGGGGTAAAAAAGGAAAAGGCAAAGAAGTAGCTGACAGATTTTTGATGAAAGATTTTGATCACATCAGTACTATGCCAGTTGATTGGGTGATGGGGTCGGCGATGTTTGTGCGAAAAACTGCATTAGACGAAGTGGGTGGTTTTGATGATTTGTTTTGGATGTATGCCGAAGATTCTGATTGGTGCCGTCGGATGTGGGAGCGGGGTTGGGCAGTGTATTATGTGCACAATGTATATTTTAAACATGTTCATGGTCGGGCTTCGGCCAAAGTGCCGGGGATTATTAATGCCTTGGTTAAAAATCGTTATGCCCGTGTGCATTTGTGGAGTTGGTTGAAATATTTTTGGAAGTGGCGTGGTAATCATAAATATTATCGATAATTATGTCTAAAGTTGCAATTGTTTATTTAATTTGGTCTAACGAACCAGTCAAATATTTGGAGCGCGCGCTTCAAAGTGTTGTTGCTCAAACTTATAGCAAAACTGATACTCAATTGCTTGTAATTTATAATTCACATAAACCAGACGAAGCCAATCAATTACCATTGGTGCAGGAATTGGTAGAAAAATACAGAGCCGAATTACCACTAGTTACAGTTTTACCACAAGTAACCAATTTAGGATTTTCGGGTGCGAATAATGTAGGAATGCAATGGGCGATTGATAATGGGTTTGATTATGTATTTTTACATAATGCCGATGGTTATTTGGCTCCGGCGGCAATTGAAAAAATAGTGGGCGCAATGGATAACGATAAAACTATCGGCCAGGCCCAGGCGTTAACCTTGCTTCACCCCGAAACACATTTAATTAATACCATAGGAAATAATTTACACTATTTAAACATTGGCTCTTGTGGAAAATTTCGCCAACCAATTGCTAAACAAAATTTAGCCGAAGTGTATGATGTGGGTTATGTTTCTGGCGCTGCCACCATGATGCGAATAGATTTGTTAAAAAAATATGGTTTATGGCACGAAGAGTTTTTTCTTTATCATGAAGATACCGAATATTCGCTTCGTTTAAAAATACGAGGTTTTCGAACGGTGGCGGTACGTGATGCGGTTTTTTATCATGAATATAATTTTTCCAAAAACGTTCAAAAGTTTTTTTGGATAGAACGCAATCGTCATGTTTTAAAATATTTATTTTATTATTGGCCAACGATTATTTTGATGTTTCCACTCGAAGTATTGTATAATCTTGGGTTGTTATTAATCGCATTAAAAAATGGTTGGGTAAAAGAATTATTTAAAGTTTATCATTATTGGTTGCAGCCAACCAATTGGCAGACTTGGAAAAAATTACGCAAGAAAAATTTGGAAGAACGATTGTTATCGGACCGAGCCATGACTAATTTGGCAGAACACACTGTCGAAATGGCCGATATGGTAGTGCCAACACCAATTAAACTGTTGGCTGATATGGTATTTACAATTTATTATTATTTACTTAAAATATTGGTGTGGTGGTAGGTAAAAAGAATAAGGAATAAGGAGCAAGGAATAAACAATATAAATAATTACTCCTTATTCCTTATTCCTTATTCTTTATTCCTTACTGTCTACTCCTTATTTCCTTAAATTATGAAAATACTTGTTTGTGGTGGGGCCGGATTTATCGGTTCAAATTTTGTCCATTATATTCTCGAAAATTTTCCGCATTATCAGGTTGTGAATTTTGATAAACTTACCTATGCTGGTAATTTGGAAAATTTAAAAGATATCGAAGACGATTTGGCCAAGTCGAGCCGTTATACTTTTGTAAAAGGCGATATTTGTGATTACAAGTTGTTGAATGAAGTGGTAGATAAATATCAAATTGATCATATAATAAATTTTGCGGCCGAAACTCATGTGGATCGATCAATTTTTGGCGATTGCACCGAATTTGTAATGACTAATACTTTTGGTGTTTTACAAATATTAAATCTTTGTCGCCATCATAAAATTACTAAGTTTGTTAATGTTTCGACGGACGAAGTTTATGGTACGTTGGCGTTAGAAAGTAATGATAGGTTTACCGAAAGCACGCCAATTTGTCCTAATATGCCTTATGCTGCAGCCAAAGCAGGTGGCGACATGCTGGCTCATTCATATTTTATTACTCACAAAATTCCTGTAGTTGTAACCCATTGTTCCAACAATTATGGATCTTATCAATATCCAGAAAAATTAATTCCATCATCGGTATTTAGATTATTAAAAAACAAACCAATTTTAATTCATGGTTCGGGCAGAAATGTGCGCGATTGGATTCATGTGCGTGATCATTGCCGAGCGTTGTATTTAATGCTTGAAAAAGGAATTCCGGGTGAAGTGTATAATGTTGGTGTAGATAACGAACGCAGTAATTTAGAAATTGCTAAAATGATTTTGCGATTAATGAATTTACCAGAAACTATGATTGAATTTGTGGAAGACAGACCTGGTAATGATTTGCGTTATGCCATTGATTCGACCAAATTGCAAAATTTGGGTTGGTCGCCAGTGTATACACATGATCAATTTGAAGTAGGGATGTCCGAAACTATTAATTGGTATTTAACTCACCGTGATTGGGTGGAGGATTTGTGGGGTAAGCACGAAGAAGCTTATAAAATTAACCATACTCCAACTGTTGAAAAAAAGCAGGAAGCAATTAAAAAACAAGAAGAAGAAAAAGAAGCTATATAAGTTTGTAAAGTAAATAATGTATGAAATTAGTATTTAAAAAATTACAATTAAAAATTGTTCAAAATGAGCGAGCCACTTATAGTTTTGCTGAACTTAAAGAATTTATTGACTGGGAAGTAAAGCGGGTATACTTTATTCAAGATTGCAAAGAAAATACAGGGCAACATTGTCATAAACAAGAAAAAGAAATGTTTGTAATGCAAAAGGGAAGTTGTGTGGCAGTTATTGACCAAGGTAACGGAAAAGAAGAAATACCACTTGAGGGGCCTGGTGATGCAATTTATGTAGGCGATTATGTTTGGCATGGCTTTAAAGATTTTTCACTCGATGCAGTACTTTTGGCTTTGTCTTCAACAAATTATAGCCCAGATAGAAGTGATTATGTAGAGGATTATGAGGAATATAAAAAGCTAGTTCACAGCCAATAGTTCGTAACCAATAGTAAATTAATTAATGAGTTCCCGCCTTCGCGGGAATAACAAATGTTATGAAATCAATTTTAATTCTCGGGGCAAAAGGCACTCTTGGCCAGGCTTTATTGCAAGAATTTAGTCATTCCGATTATCAGGTTACAGCTTGGGATCGTGAAGAAGCAGATTTAACAGATGTTTCTACAAAAGAAAAGATTTTAAATTTACAACCAGAAATAATTGTTAATGCTACCGGATATAATGTGGTGGATAAGTGCGAAGTTGATAGTGTTGAAAAAGAAATGGCGTTTAAAATTAATGCGACAGTTCCAGAAATGTTGGCACAAATTGCCAAAGATCTGAATGCTATTTTTGTTAATTATTCTTCGGATTATGTTTTTAAGGGTGATAAAGAATCTGGTTATACCGAAAATGATTTGCCAGATCCAGCCAGTATTTATGGAGAATCAAAATTTGAAGGAGAAAAATTGGTTCAAGCGGTGGGCGGTAAATATTATATTATTCGTCCTTCGCGTATGTTTGGTACTGCTGGTATTAGTATAATGAGTAAAAAAAATTTTGTTGATATTATGGTTGGGAAAAAAGATGAAACAGAAATAAAGGTAGTAAACGAAGAAAGAAGTAGTCCGACTTATGCACCCGATTTAGCAAAATTTACCAGGGTGTTAATTGAAGAAAATAAACCATTTGGCATTTATCATGGCGCGAATAGTGGTGCGTGTACTTGGTATGAATGGGCAGAAGAAATTTTTAAAATAATTGGTGCTAATCCAAAATTAGCCGCAGTTTCTGGTGATGAGTTTCCTCGTCCAGCCAAACGTCCTCAATTTTCTGAATTATTAAACACTAAAATGCCGCCACAGCGTAGTTGGCAGGATGCTTTGCGAGCGTATCTAGACAACCATGAACCACGTAGGTTCATGGTGCGTAATTGAAAACTTATAACTCCTGGTTATAGCTCAGTTGGTAGAGCGCGCGGTTCGGGACCGCGAGGTCGGAGGTTCAAGTCCTCTTAGCCAGACGAATTTTACCTCAGTTAATTTTTGCTAAGAGGATTTGAAAAAGGGGTGGTGGGGGAAGTATTTCTCCACATTGCTGAGGAAAGGTTGGGAAAACCTTCGGGTTTTCCCAAGCGCAGGCCAAAGGCCGAGCAGTGAAAGTCCTCTTAGCCAGACAATTATTTCTTCTCAAATTCGTATTAGTATGGTATTATATATGTGTTAAAAATCTCATTTTTAATCATTTTTTATGTTAAATATTAAGTCTTTTTTTAAGGAAGCAGTTAAACAAGAAGCTTCAGATTTACATTTAGTGGGTGAAGAATTGCCGATGTTGCGGATAGAAGGTGAATTAAAGGAACTGGATAAAAAACCATTAAGCAACAAAGAATTAGAAACAGCGATTTTTGGTTTGTTATCTAAAGAACAAAAAGAATCTTATTTAGCTGAAAAAGAATTAGATTTTGGTTATGAGCAGGATGACGTGCGTTTTAGAGTTAATTTACATCAACAAGAAGAAAAAATTGGTTTGGCAGCTCGTTTGATTCCAGCCGAGATTCCATCCCCAAAAGATTTGCATTTTGAGCCGGCTTTAATTGAAGCCACCAACTTTTTAGATGGTTTAGTATTAGTTACTGGTCCAACTGGTTGTGGTAAATCTACAACTTTGGCATCGATGGTGGAAGAAATAAACAAAACCCGTAAAGCCCATGTGGTTACAGTAGAAGACCCGATTGAGTTTGTTTTTCAAGACAAAAAAAGTTTGATAGAACAACGTGAAGTGGGTACTGATACCAAATCTTTTGCTGCCGCTCTCAAACATGTTTTACGTCAAGACCCAAATGTGATTTTGGTTGGCGAAATGCGCGACCCCGAAACTATTTCAACCGTATTAACCGCTGCCGAAACCGGACATTTGGTTTTTTCTACTTTGCATACTTCCAGTGCTGCCGAAGCGATCGAAAGAATTGTTGATGTTTTTGATGGAGCCAAGCAAAAACAAATATTAATGCAATTGTCTGCCTCGTTGCGTTTAGTAATTGCTCAGCAGTTATTGCCAGCCAAAGATGGTGGTCGTGTGCCTGCTAGAGAAATTTTAATCAATACTCCAGCTATTGCCAATTTAATTAAAGAAAATAATGTGGCACAAATTAAATCTTCTATTCAAACCAGCGCAAAAGAGGGGATGGTTACAATGGAAAATTCAGTCAAGCAATTATTAAAAGAAGGTTGGATTGAAGAAGAGGTGGCCGAACGAAGAACAGGAAGAGCGAAGAGAATTTAAGTAAATTTTTAATTTTAATTTTTAATTTTGTAAATAATAACCAAATTTTTAATTATAAAATATTTAAAAATTTAAAATTACAAAATTAAAAATTGTATGATTAATCAAAAGAAAATTTTTGAATTAATTTCCAAAGTTAGTAAAAAAGAAAAAACCTCGGTTTACATCGTGGGCGGTTTTGTGCGTGATTTATTAATGGGAAGAGACCAGAAAAAGGATATTGATTTTGTTGTAGAAGGTAGTGGTCTTACTTTTGCTAAAAGTTTTGATAATGCTTTTAAACAAAAAGGAAGTCTGGTAGAATTTCCTGATTTTGATACAGCTAGATATTTAATTGGCGAAGGCGAAGATCAATTGGTAATAGAATTCGCAGGAGCCAGAACCGAAAAGTATGATGCTAAATCGCGCAAACCAAAAGTAGTAACTGCTAGTTTAGAGGAAGATTTAAAGCGTCGAGATTTTACTGTAAATGCATTGGCCTTGCCGTCGGATGCTTGGGATAGTAAAAAAATAAAAGACAAAATAATTGATCCGTTTAATGGTCGGGCCGACATTGAAGCAAAAATTTTACGTACCCCGCTTGATCCAGACGTTACTTTTTCTGATGATCCATTGCGTATGATGCGTGCAGTAAGATTTGCTGCTCAATTAGGTTTTGGGATTGAAAATAAAACCTTGCAATCCATCTATAAAAATCGCGAACGTCTAAAAATCGTTTCTGCCGAACGTGTTCAAGAAGAATTGTTAAAATTATTATCTACACCCAAACCATCAATTGGGCTGATATTAATGTTTCAAACTCATTTGTTAGATTTTGTTTTACCAGAAGTGGCAGCGTTGGATGGTGTGGAAGAAATTTATGGTCATCAACATAAAAATAATTTGGTACACACTTTTAAAGTAGTAGATAATATTTCCGAAAGAACCACTAAAGTACCATTACGTTTAGCAGCTTTACTTCATGATATTGGTAAAATGGGTACCAAAAAATTTATTCCCAAAATTGGTTGGACGTTTTATAGTCACGAACATTTGGGCAGAAAAATGGCACGAGATATTGGCAAACGGTTACGTTTTTCTAAAGATTTAACTGACTATTTGGCCAAGTTGGTGCGTTGGCATCAACAGCCGATTAGTTTAATGGACGAAGGTATTACCGACTCGGCAGTACGAAGACTAATTGTTAGCTTGGGTGATGAATTGGAAGATTTGTTGTTGTTGGGGGTTTCTGATATTACTACCGGCAATCCTAATAAATTAAAACAAAGACAAAATAACTATAATCATTTGCGCCAGCGGATTGATGAAGTAATGGAAAAAGATAAATTGCGAGCTTTTCAATCTCCGGTTCGAGGTGAAGAAATTATGGCAGAATGTGGGTTAAAACCAGGGCCAACAGTAGGAAAAATTAAAGAAGCCCTGGAAGAAGCAATATTAGATGGTAAAATTCCAAACGAATACGAAGCCACCAAAAAATATTTCTTAAAAATAAAAGCGGAATATTTAAAAGAAGTAAAAGAGTGGGAAAAGAGTAAATAAATTAATTACTTGACGATTTTTTAGATAGTTGATATGATAAGTATGTAAATTCATACTTATCATACTTATATGAAAACCAGTAAAAATCATTGCGGCATGCCAGCTTTTGCGGGTGTTACCAGTTTAGGAGAGCGTGGACAAATTGTTATACCAAAAGAACTACGTGATCACCTTAAGTTTAAAACCGGTGATAAATTTTTGGTATTAGAGCATTTTGGTAAATTAATTTTAGTACCAGACAAAGTGGCTCATCAATTAGTAAAACATTTAACTAAAGAATTTGATAAAATTTAATTAAAATTTTATGCCTTTTTATAAAACCAAGAAATTTTATATTATTGTTGGAGTAGTGTTATTAGTGGTTTTAATTGGTTATAGCCAGTATAAAAAAACACATCAAGCCCCAGTTTACGAAACTACCAGTGTTCTGCGTGGTAATTTAAAACAAACCGTTGAGGCTACGGGTAAATTGCAATCGGCCAACGATTTGGCGCTGCGTTTTGAAGTACCGGGTACATTGGCAGATATTAAAGTAAAAGAAGGTGATGTTGTAAAAGCCGGCACTTGGTTGGCTAATTTACGTTTAGCCGAATTAAATGCCGCAGTAGCGGGAGCATCGGCTAATTTGAATTTAAAATTAGCGGGTGGTAATGAATATGAAGTACAATATTATCAGGCCATTGTAGATTCTGCTAAAGCCGATTACGAAAAAACCCAGGCCGATGTTTTGAATTCTATTCTAAATTATGAATCAGCTGTAGCCACTGCTAAAAATAATTTAAAATTAGCTGAAGGCGGAGAAAACAGTCGAATTGTTAGTCAGGAATATGAAGATGCGGTAGCAATTTTACAAGCAACTGTTTCTAAATTAGATGATGCTCTAACTCAAGCAGATAATATTTTGGGTATTGATAATACTTTGGCCAACGATAGTTTTCAAGATTATTTATCTATTTTAGACTCTAGTAAATTAGCAGTTGCTAATGGTCAATATCTAACCACCAAGGCCGCGCGCGATATTGCTCGTAATTCTATCGTTGGTTTAACTACTTTAAGCTCCCGTACTACGATTGATGAAGCAATTATCAAAGCCGAAGATGCTTTGTCAAAAATGAGCATACTATTATTAAAAGTGAGTGACGTGTTGGTGTTTACTCCACCAGTTGGTACTTTGTCGCAAACCACCTTAGATACTAAAAAAACTATTATTGAAGCTAGTCGAGTATCGATTACTACTGCCTATACTACTATAATTTCCGAAAAACAAGCGCTTTCCGATGCTAAAAATAGTTATAGCAATTATTTAGTTGCCTATACCAAAGCCGAAAGCGATTTGGCCAATGCCAAAATTACTTCAGCCAGTATTGTCGCAATGAAAGAATCGCTTTACAATCAGGCAAAAGCAAATTTAGATAATAAAACCAAAACTCCACGTGAAGTAGAATTAGCACCACTGCGTGCCTCTTTGGCCCAGGCAGTGGCTAGTCGTGATAAAGCAATTATTAAAGCACCAATTGATGGCGTAATTGCTAAAGTTAATAAGAAAAAAGGTGAAGTAGTAAGTTCGGGAGACGTAATGATTGAAATGGTAACTCCTCATTTTGAAGTAGAAGTAGATATCCCCGAAACTGATGTTTCTAAATTAAAAGTTGGTGCCAGTACTACTATTACGTTGGATGCCTTTGGTGATGATGTAAAATTTGATGGTTTGGTTTTGACTATCGAACCAGCTTCAACCGAAATTCAGGATGTAGTTTATTATAAAGTAAAAGTTGGTATTAATAATACTACTCTACCAATTAAGCCGGGTATGACTGCCAACATTACTGTTACTACCGATACCCGAGAAAATGTTTTGTATATTCCTAGTCGGGCTGTACGTGCTAATGGTGATAAAAAAGTGCGAGTATTAGTTAACAACGAACTACAAGAAATAGTAGTTAACACTGGCTTACGTGCAGATGGCGGTTTTGTAGAAATTACAGAAGGTCTAAAAGAAGGAGATGCGGTAGTGCTTAGTGTAAAAACTAATTAAAATTTAGTTAAAAGTTCATAAAGTTATAAAGTAATGGATTGTGAATTTTTGATTTTATAAACTTTATAACTTTCAACTTTATAACTTTATAAACTCTCAAGTATGTCATTAATCGAAGTTATTGATCTTAAAAAAACCTATACCAACGAAGAGGTGATTACCCCAATTCTTCATGGTTTGAATTTTAAGATTGAAAAAGGGGAATTTGTAGCAATAATGGGGCCTTCTGGATCTGGCAAATCTACTCTTATGCATATATTAGGTTTTTTGGATAAATTAACAACCGGTAAATATGTCTTTGATGGTCGTGATGTGAGCACATTAACTGATGATGAGTTGGCAGAGATGCGGGGGAGTAAAGTAGGCTTTGTTTTTCAAGCTTTTAATCTGTTACCGCGAACAACGGTGTTAGATAATGTGATATTACCTTTAATATATACTAAAATGTCGTCAACAGAACGTGTTCGCCGTGCTACGGAGGCTTTAAAATCTGTTGGTTTGGAGCATCGTTTACAGTATTTTTCTAGCCAATTATCTGGCGGTGAAAAACAACGTGTGGCTATTGCTAGGGCATTAGTAAACGAACCAGCTATAATTTTTGCTGATGAACCAACCGGAAATTTGGATTCTAAATCTGGTTTACAAGTAATGAAAATTTTACAGGATTTAAATCATGAAGGGCATACAATAATTTTGGTCACACACGAAAAGTATACAGCCGAACATGCAGAAAGAATTTTGCGGATAAAAGATGGGTTGATAGTTTCTGATGAAAAAGTTACTGATAGGCAGTTAGCCAACGAGAACGGTTTTCTTAATAAATAATTTTATGAATATTCTAGAGAATATTCATACGATCTGGCATTTGATAGGCCATAATAAAATTCGGTCGTTTTTAACTATGCTCGGAATTATTATTGGTATTACTGGGGTGATCGTAATTATGTCTGTTGGGGCTGGAGCCCAAAGTTTAATTTTAAATCAAGTCAAAAGTTTGGGCTCTAATTTAATTGGAATTTTGCCAGGCAGTTCAGACGACAAAGGCCCGCCAGCATCGGCATTGGGCGTAGAAATTACCACATTAAAATCTGACGATTTACGCCATGTTATGAATGGTTCGTTTCCACATTTGTTAGCAGCCACTGGTTATGTTAAAGGTGTAGATACTATAAGTTGGGGGGATCAAAAAACCGACACTACTTTTGTTGGGGTAAATGCAGATTTGCCTAGCGTAGAAGATGCGGAAGTTTCGGTGGGTCGTTTTTTTACCGAAGATGAGGGAAAAGGCATGATTCGGGTTGCAGTTTTGGGTAGTACTGTAGCCGAAGATTTGTTTTATGATATTGATCCGATTGGAAAAAATATAAAAATTAAAAAAACCAATTTTAATATTATTGGTGTAATGAAAGAGCGAGGTAATAGTGGTTTTCAAAATCAAGACAATCAAATTTTTGTTCCTTTACGGACAGCCCAGAAATTATTATTAGGAATTGATTATATAAGTTTTGCACGTATAAAAGTAGATGATGCATCCCATGTAGATGAGGCTATGGAATATGTAAAAATAGCCATACGTGAACAGCATAAAATAGACACCCCTGCCGATGATGATTTTTCTGTACGTTCAATGGCGCAGGGGGTTTCGACTATTACCAATATTACTAATGCTTTAAAAATGTTTTTAACGGCAATTGCCGCTATTGCACTTTTGGTTGGTGGTATTGGTATTATGAATATTATGCTTGCGACAGTACAAGAGCGTACGCGAGAAATTGGTTTGCGAAAAGCGGTGGGTGCAAAAAATAATAATATTATCCAGCAATTTTTAATCGAATCGATGATGATAACTTTTTTAGGTGGAATTATTGGTATTATTTTAGGTATCCTGATTTCTTTTGGAGTGGCAAAATTAGCTCAGGGTGCTGGGTATCAATGGGATTTTTACATTTCTTTTTGGTCAATAATTTTAGCCTGTGCTGTTTCGGTTGGTGTAGGTTTGATTTTTGGAATTTTACCAGCGCGCCGAGCCGCACATTTAGACCCGATTACAGCACTTAGATATGAATAATTTTATTTCATGAATTTTACACCTGTCCAATTAGCTTTTACCTCTTTGCTCCGTCAACGTTCGCGGTCTATTTTAACTATTCTCGGTATGTCTATTGGCATAGCAGTAGTTATTACAATTATGTCCGCCGGGCGGGGGTTGGATCGGTTTATTATGAGTGAGATGGAAGTTTATAGTCCAGATACAATTAGTGTCGAAACTAAAATTCCTTCGGTTAAAAAAACCTCAACCGAAAACGCTCTTGGTCAATCAACTGGTGTTATTATTACTACTATCAAAGATAAAGATTTGGAGGATATAAGAAAATACCCTAACATTTCTGCTGCATATGGTTGGGTGATTGGGCAAGCCGTAGTAAAATATGGAGAAAATAATAAAACTACTTTATTAATGGGTGAGGGGTATAATTTACAAGAAGTAGAAAAATTTGAATTAGCTAGCGGTAGGATGTTTACAAAAGATGAAGAAGATTCGCTTGCGTCAGTGGTAGTTTTGGGGCCAGTAGTAAAAGATGCATTGTTTGGAGAAGACACGGCCGAGGGTAAGACAATTTACGTTAAAGGTAAAGCATTTCGAGTGGTAGGGGTAGCTGCCGAGCGTGGTGCTGTATTTGGTATGGATATGGATAATATGGTTTTGATGGCTGCAAAAACTATGCAGAGAAAAATTTTGGGTATTGATTATTATCGGACAATTATTGCTAAAATGAAAGACCGGTCTTTAACCGATCAAACTGTGACAGACTTAGAGACAATTGTTCGTGAAAATCATGATATCACAGACCCGAACAAAGATGATTTTGCTGTTAATACTATGGCAGAAGCTGCGGAAATATTAAATACAGTAGTTAGGGGAATTATTTTTTTGTTAGTAGCGTTAGTATGCGTTTCTTTGGCAGTTGGTGGAGTGGGGATTATGAATATTATGTATGTATCGGTAACAGAACGTACTTTTGAAATTGGTTTACGTAAATCTTTGGGTGCAAAAAGTCGTGATGTACTTTGGCAGTTTTTGGCCGAAGCTGTTTTGATTACAGTAGCCGGTGGTATAGTGGGAATTATTCTCGGTGCAATTTTGGCACTAATTATATATATGGTTGCAATTTATTATGATTTTGCTTGGGTTTATTCTGTCCCAATTTCTTCAATTATTTTAG
>LBTN01000019.1 GCA_000992085.1 Candidatus Magasanikbacteria bacterium GW2011_GWA2_37_8
GTGGCGTTCGTCGTATTCGTGCTCGCTTATTCCTTTTTCCTTACTCTTTACTCCTTTCATCCGTGGCGCAATTCCAAAAAAATCATAATATTTGTAACCTAATTTTTGCCCTAATTTAATTGCTTCCCACTGCAATAAATATGGTGCTAATAATTGATGGCGTTTGTAATCCGAAGCAGCAAAAAGATAAGTAAAAGTATTACCAAAACCAACAAAAACAGCTGTAGCGATAGCAATATCATCTTTAAAAGCAGTTAGCTGATAAATAGAATTAAAGTTAAAAATAGCTTCATAGTGTTTTTTGACGTGAGTGGTAAAATTATCGTGCTTGGCAGTTTGTTGTAACAAATCCCAAAACACTGCCAGATTTTTTTCTTCTTTAACTACCAAATTTTGTTTGCCAGCAAAACGAATACTGTAACGCGTATTTTTACGCATTGCATCTAACAACGCTTCGTCGGTTTGTTGCAAATTTAAAATTGCGGTTGTGCGAGGGTTAATATCAATTGATTGATGAATTAAGAATTTAGAATCATTAATTATGGATAAGTGATTGGGTTCTACGCGAAAAAAGATGCATTTTTTATTTTGTAAATAATTTATCAAAGTTTCATAAATTCTGCTACATTTTCGCCTTCAACTACTGTCAAACGCTCGATTTCTTCACCTTCGGAAAGCAAAATTTCACCCCATTCAAAAGATTGTGAAAAAGGGGTGTTTTGGCTGTTTACTTTAAGCCAGTTATCCCAACTAGCTTGATTTTGGGCTTGTTTGATTTCCATATCGCCTATTCTATCCTATTATAGCCCAAAAATCAACGGGTTAGCATCACCTTTTGGCAGGACTTGCCAAAACCAATTTTTTAAGGTATAATATAAACGCTAAATTAAGTTTTGGCCTTATTTATTTAACAATAATTATATGGGTTTACCAGGACATCGTCGTACCTCAAGCGACAAACGTCGTCGTTCCGCTCATTTTGCACTTGCTGAAACAACTATCAATACCTGTCCAAAGTGTCAAAAAGCAGTTCAACCTCATCGTGCTTGTGCTTTTTGTGGTACTTACAAAGGCAAACAAGTATTAGATGTAGCTAAAAGAACTTCTCGTTCCACCAGAAAAGCTGGAAAAAAATAGTAACTACAAATTATGTCTAATCGCCATTTAGCGCGTAGCATCGCCATGCAAACTTTGTTTGAATGGGATTTCCGCGGGCAACCATCAGCTGGATTGCCGGCTATTTTGGCACATAATTTAAACGAATTTGGTGCTGGCTTAGATGCAGAAAAACAATTTGCCGAAGAATTAACCAATGGTGTAATTGATAATCAAACAAAAATTGATGAGATTATTACTAAATACGCCCCTAATTGGCCAGTAGAACAATTAACCATGGTAGATCGCAATATTTTACGCATTGGCATATATGAATTACAATTTAATGAAAATCCAGTACCACCAAAAGTAGCCATTAACGAAGCCATTGAACTCGCCAAAAGTTACGGCGGCCCTTCTTCTGGGCGTTTTGTTAATGGTGTGCTAGGTACAATGTATAAAGAAATCGAACCCGCCACTCCTATTGTTTAATTAATAAATATCTTTTATCTTCTCCTTCCTATTATAAAAATACGAACGAGAAAATAAGAGGTAAAAATTTATCTCTATGAAAAATAAAATCACCGATTTACCAGAAGTAAAAGAAAAACATTTTGAACTTTTAGAAGAAAAACTTGGTATAAAATTTAAACATCCGGAAATTTTGGTTAACGCTTTTGTCCATCGCTCTTATTTAAACGAGCATCACGACTTTCCATCTGGACAAAATGAGCGTTTAGAATTTTTGGGAGATGCTGTAGTGGAGTTGATTGTTACTGAATATCTATTTAACGAATATGAAAACCCAGAAGGAGAGTTAACTAACTGGCGCGCTGCCTTGGTTAACGCCAAAATATTATCCAGCATTGCTTATGAAATTGGCATGGAACCATTTTTGTTCTTAAGCCATGGTGAAGCCAAAGATGCTGGTACAAAAGCCCGCGACTACATTATGGCAAATGTTTTTGAAGCAGCTACTGGTGCTATTTATTTAGATCGTGGCTACGATATAGCCAAACAATTTATTACTCGTTGGGTAATAACAAAATTACCATATATATTAGAAAATGGTTTGTACATGGATGCTAAAAGTCGTTTTCAAGAATCAGCTCAAGAATTGCTTGGCATTACCCCTACTTATAAAGTATTATCAGAAGAAGGACCAGACCATGCCAAAAATTTTAGAGTAGGAGTATTTTTAGACAAAGAATTAATCGCTGAAGGTTTTGGCACAAGTAAACAAGAAGCCCAAACCGAAGCGGCCGAAGCTGGATGTAAAATCAAAGGTTGGAAAGGACCAAAGGTTAATGTAATTGAAAAAAACAAAAAATAATTAACCACGGGCCGGTAGCTCAGCTGGTAGAGCAGATCCCTCTTAAGGATAAGGTCCAGGGTTCGATCCCCTGCCGGCCCACAAAAAATATACCTCAATTTATTGGGGTATATTTTTTGTTAGTTGATAGTGGGGATCGAACAAAGGGGTGGTGGGGAAAGTATTTCCCCACATTGCGGAGGAAAGGTTGGGAAAACCCGAAGGTTTTCCCAAGCGCAGGCCGAAGGCCGAGCAGTGAGATCCCCTGCTCGCATATTTACAAGTCTGTCTTTTTCTGTTATATTGTAGATAACAATCAACTGCCCTCGTCGTTCAACGGATAGGACACCAGGCTTCGAACCTGGTGATGTAGGTTCGACTCCTGCCGAGGGCACAAAAAATATTCTAATTTAATCAGAATATTTTTTTATTTACTTAAATTAAAAATGTAACTAATTGTAATTTACAAAAAATATTTTTTGAATTATAAAAAATAATCAAAAAAAATAAAATTTTGTAAAAAAATATTTACCTGTGCATAACTTTGCGTTTTACTATTTACATTTTACACAGAAGTTCTATAATAGATGCAGGTCGATAATTTTTTTACATAAATGCTTGTCATGTAAAAAATTTCTCTTCTAATTTATTTTGTGAGAATGTCCCCTAGGGGTTCTCGGAATAAAAATTTTGAAGATTACTTCTAACCTCTTATCATTTCGATAAGAAAAAAGAAAGGGGGTGCACCCAATATGGTATTAAAGAAAAAGAAAGTTGCTAAAAAAGTTGCTAAACGCAAACCAGCAGCTAAAAAGAAAGTTGCTAAAAAAGTAGCAAAACGCAAACCAGCTAAAAAAGTTGCTAAAAAGAAAGTTGCTAAAAAACGCAAATAATCTTTACAAAAAACATCCGCTTTATCGTGGATGTTTTTTAATTTTTAGCTTAAACAAACGATTTTATAGCTATTTAAAATCCATTCTAAATTCTAAACCATGTTCAACAAAACCTAGTCGTTTATACCAATCATGCACGGTTTGACGTGCCATACGACTAGTACCAATTAATTTATAACATTTATTTAATTTTGCTTCTTCAATTATCATTTGCAATAATTTTGTTCCTATTCCCGCATTACGAAATTTTTCTTCAACACAAATATCTTCCAACAAACCATACGGCTCGGTATGTAAATTATTATAGATTAAATACAAATAAGCATGGCCAACCATAACCCCATCTTCTTCGGCAATAATTTTAATCGCTCTAGATTCTTTTTCTTCTTTTCTTATTTGCATACTTCTTTTAAAATTTTACCTAATTTAATCGAACATACTCCCCCGTTATCTTTTTCATAAGGAGCACGTAACAATTGATCACCCAACAAATCACCATTATCTATCAAAAGCGACCAACCTTTAGTATCGTATTTCTGTTTTTGTTGTTCGGTTAATTTGTTACCGCTATAAATAACTAAATCTAAACTTCTAGGTAAATAATTTTCTAATGCGCGAACACAGCCGGCAACATCATCTGGGCCAGTCTCGCCGTTAGTATGATAGGCATTACCAACCACATAAATTAATTTAGCTTTTTTATTGTTATCAATTGCTTTTTTAACACCCTTAGGCAATATTGTGGCGATAACACTGGTATACAAGCTACCAGGACCAAAAATAATATAATCTGCTTCTAATATTACTTTAATTGCCTCTTCATAAACTGTTACTTCTGGATCAAGATATATTTTTTTGATTTTTAAACTACGGTCATACTTTGGTTTATCAATTAATTCATCCGTCTTTACGATATCGCCATTAAATAATTCTACACAAATATGAGAAGGATCTAAAAAATTAGGGTAAACTTTGCCGACAGCTTCTACCCCTTGTTCTAGCGCTCGCAAAGATTTTATAAAATCTCCACTTATCTGCCAAGCAGACAACACAAACAAATTCCCTAAATTATGCCCGTCCAATTCATCTAACCCAAAAAAACGATTACCATAAAATATTTTTTTCAACACTGGATAATCAAAAGAGCTCATTGCTAGCGCCGCACGCAATACATCGCCAGGTGGTAATATGTTATACTTTTGGCGTAATCTTCCAGAAGAACCGCCAGAATCCGACATAGCAATAACAGCTGAAATATCAAACAAATCTAAATTTTGTTTTAAAGCAACAATCGAAATTGCGCTTCCGTTTCCCCCTCCAATAACAACAACTTTTTTCTTCATACTATTCAACAGTTACAGATTTAGCCAGATTCCGTGGACGATCAACATCGCGACCAAGAAGTACGGCTGTATGATAAGCAAACAATTGCAGTGGCAAAGTATTTAAAAGCGGCTCAATCAGCTCCATGGTTGGTGGTACAAAAATTACATCATTGGCTAATTCTTTGGCCGATTCATCACCTTCGGTAGCAATTAAAACAATTGGCGCTTTACGGGCTTTAATTTCTTCAACATTACTACGCATTTTATCGTAAAGCTGATTTTTGGTCATAATGGCAAAAACTGGAAAATCAGGTGACAAAAGCGCAATTGGACCATGCTTCATTTCTCCACCCGGATAAGCTTCGCTATGAATATATGAAATTTCTTTTAATTTTAAAGATCCTTCCAACGCCACTGGAAAATTTATCCCGCGCCCTAAAAAGAAAAAATCTTTATAATTCTTATACTTTTCTGCTAAAACTTTTATTTTTTCACTTTGTTCTAGTATTTGTTTCATTTTTTCTGGTATTGCCCGCAATTCCGTTAATAATCTTTGACCCGTTGCCAAACTAACGCGATTCAAACGGCCAAATTGTAAAGCATAAAGCAACAGTACCGCAGCCATATTAGTATAGGCTTTGGTAGAAGCTACCGCCAATTCTGGGCCAGCGTGAATATAGGTACCGCCATCGGTTTCGCGCGCAATGGTTGAACCAACCACATTAACAATTCCTCGCACAAACGCTCCTTTGCGTTTGGCTTCACGCAGTGCTGCCAAAGTATCTGCTGTTTCACCAGATTGCGAAATGCCAAAAACTAAAGTATTTTCATCAATAATTGGGTCACGGTAACGAAATTCTGACGCCACGTCTACTTCGGTAGAAATTCCAGCCAAACGTTCAAAAGCATATTTACCGATCATAGCAGCATACGAGGCTGTGCCACAAGCCAACAAAATTACTCGTTTAACTTTGTGCATTTCTTCTACTGTCATGTTTATACCGCCCAAATGCGCTGTGCCTTCTTCTAAATTATAGCGCCCTCGCACTGCATCTTGCATAACTGTGGGTTGAGCAAAAATTTCTTTTAACATAAAATGAGGAAAACCCGACAACTGTGCTTGAGCTTCATCCCAATCAATATGGTTAACATCTTTATTAATTTTTTCTGAGGCAACATTAAAAATCTCAAATTTATTCAAACCAATATCGGCAATTTCGCCATCGTCTAAAAATATAACATTACGAGTATGAGCCAACATTGGCGAAGTATCTGAAGCAATATAATATTCACCTTCGCCTACACCAATCACCAATGGGCTACCCAAACGGGCTGCTACTAACCGATTTGGTTCGGAAGCATGCATTACTACCAAACCATAAGTACCACGCACTTGAGACAATGCTTCACGTACAGCCGACAATAAATCTCCTTTATAAAATAACTCGATTAAATGCGCCAAAATTTCTGTATCGGTTTGTGATTTTATTTCATGGCCAGCTAAATATTTTTCTTTTAATTCACGATAATTTTCGATAATACCATTATGCACAATTACCAAATCGTCGGTACAACCAGTATGTGGATGAGCATTAACTTCGGTAACACCACCATGTGTTGCCCAACGAGTGTGGGCAATACCAATTGTACCAATCAAATCTTTGCCTACAACCTTTTTCGCTAACTCGTCTATTTTCCCAATCGCTTTAACTCGTACAATTTTTTCCTTACTCCTTACTCCTTTTTCCTCCTCAATCACCGCTATACCAGCCGAATCATATCCGCGATATTCTAAACGACGCAAACCATTTATTAAAATTGGTAGCGCTTGTTTGTTGCCAATGTAGCCAATAATTCCACACATAATACTGATTTTATAAAGTTTGTAAAGTTATAAAGTACATGTTTGAAAAATTGATTTATTTTCTTCCCAATTTAGTTTTTTGCCTAATTTTTTTTCTAACAATTCGTAAACTTCTTCTTTCTTTAACACATTTTTCTCTTCTAAATATTTTACTAACAAACCTAAAAAGAAAATATTATAACTTGATTTTCCAATCTTTTGCTCTTCAAGTTTCTGCGCATAATCTTTAACATCATAATTCATAATTCCTGATTCATAATTCTTCACTCTCGCTCTTGCCTGTTCACTCATAATTAACAGAATATCTGGAGTGGTAAATTTTGAATAACCAATTACTTTATCACTAATTTGGATAAATGACAATGATACTCCTCCGCGCTGTTCTAGGCCATAATTTGGTATATATGAAACATGCCAATTTTTTTGAAAAGCAGCCCGACAAATAATTTCGGCAATTGTTTGTATACCCTGGCCACCATCACCGGCCAATAAAATTTTTAAAATCATAAAATACCTAATTCAAAAATATCTTTCAAGCCGTTCAGCTTATTAATTGTATCTACACCATTAGTCTTCCAATTAGTCGGACAAAAACTTAAAACCTCTACCAAAGAAAAATGGCCAGCTTGTTGGGTTTCGATTGCTTTTTGCAAAAATTCTTGCAATTGTTTTGGTTCGTTTACTGCGGTTCGTGCCAAAAAGGCACCATCTTTAATTACACCTTTTAACATTTCTGGTCCGTGAAAAGGCTCTTCGATATTGCCTTTGGGGCTAGTTGGGGTTACTTGGCCACATAAAGTGGTAGGAGCAGTTTGGCCTCCAGTCATACCATAGACAGTATTATTAGCAACTATAACAGTAATTGGTTCGTCACGCTTAGCGGCATGAATTAAACTTTGCAAACCAATTGCATAAGCACCACCATCACCTACTAAAGCAAAACATATAGAATTGTTACGAGCACGTTTAAAACCCATCATTGTAGGAGCTACCCTTCCATGATGTGTTTGAAAAGTATTAATTGGTAAAAAATTCCAAGCAAGTAAAGCACAACCGATATCTAAACCCAAAACCGCTCGCTTTTGCAAATCAAGTTTTTCTAAAGTTTTGTTAAGCATCATGAGTGTAATTGGATATCCACAACCTGCACAAAATTTTGCTAGATTTTCTGCCATATTATATTTTTAATTTTTTCATAAATTCAACAATTTCTTCTACCTCAATTCCTAGCCCTGGTTTTTGTATATAAGTAAAAGTCGCATCAATTTCTGGAGCTAACTCATCACGAACAATACGAGCCAGCTGGCCAAAACTGGATTCTACCACCACTACATTTTTAATATTATTCTTTACAAATAAATCATCTAACTGTTTTTTTGAAAAAGGACGAAGAGTAATTGGTCTGAATAGTCCGACCTTAATATTTTTTTCTCGTAATTCATCAACCGCCATTTTAGCTACCGCCCCTACAATGCCATGAGCAATAACTAAATACTCTATACCGTCGGTTTTATAACTTTCAGCTTTAGAAATTTCTTCGCTAATAGCGCTAAAATCTTTTTTGGTTTCATTAATTTCCTCGTTTAATTCTTCTTCTAAAGTATAAATATTTGGCCAGTGTACAACCTTATCTTCTGGAACTAAAGCATGGGCAGGAATATTTACCATCTTTGTAATTTCTGCTAAATTAAAAACACTTTTGGTTTTTAATAAATAACCATCGGTTAGTAATACGGCAGGAAAACGATAGTGCCACGCATCATTAAAAGCTTGTCTGGTTAATTCATACAATTCTTTTGCATTTGACGGAGAGTAAACCAAACGATATCCTTCGCCATTACCACCATAACAAGCTAAGGTCACTTCTTGTTGAGAATAAATTACGGTACCAGACGATGGCCCACCACGTTGACCAATAACCATTACAAACGGCAAACGCATTGCCTCGGCCATACTAAAAGCATCCTGTAGCAAAATATGCCCTGGCCCGGCCGAAGCGGTAAAGGCTTTTTTACCAGCTAATACTGCACCACAAACTGCAAAACCAGCTGCGATCTCATCTTCGGTTTGTAAATATTGTTTACCAATATTAGACCAACCAGATAAAATTTCGCAGGTTGGAGTTATCGGATAACCGTACATAACATCGGCCTCAGCATCTAGACAGGCTTTAATCACGATTTCATGACCGGTAAGAAATTGTTTTTCTTTTTCTAACATAATAATTTTAAGGGATCCCTCCACTACGGTCGGGATGACAGTGATTAAATAGTATGGGCTACTTCAAGATTTTCTTTTGTGTTAATCCCTACAGCTTCTTTTGGTTCGATTGAAACTGAAGAAATTTTATTACCTTTGGCAACCGCCAAACCAACTAGATCAGTTAAATAATATTCACCTTGAACATTATTATTTTTTAAATTTTTTAAATTGCTCCACAACCACTCAGAATTAAAACAATAAAATCCAGTATTGAATTCTTTAATTTCTAATTCTTCTGGCGAACAATCTTTTTTCTCTACAATTTTAATAATATGATTTTCTTGGCCACCACGGACAATACGCCCATAATCATTTAAACTGGCTCGCCAATCATTAAAATCAACAGCAGTTACAGTTGCTAAAGTTATTGTATTATTTCTTTCTAGTTGAGTATTAATTAAATTTTTAATAGATTCTGATGTTATAAATGGCATATCACCATATAACACTACCACTTGATTAACTTTTCCAAATAAAACAGATTCGGCTTGGGCAACAGCATGGCCAGTACCCAAACGTTCTGTCTGAATAACATAATTAGCTCTGCTTCCTAAAAAATTTTGTACAGCCGGATCTTCAGCACAAACAACTACGGTTGGTTTTATATTAAAATTCAAAGATTCTACAGCTGAGATAACGTGATCTATAAGCGGCCTACCATTAAGTAAATGCATTACTTTAAGCTGATTGCTTTGCATGCGTTTGCCTTTACCGGCAGCCAAGATTATCACCCCAATATTATTAAAAGTTTGTTCGGACATAAGCTAAAATTTCTGCTAAAGTTTTAAAATATGGTAAACCAGTTTTTATATAATCTTCCTCGGAAAAATTAGGAGACAATTTCATTACAGCCCGTAACTGTGGAAATTGTTCGGACAATTCTTTGGTTTCAACCGGCTTATCGTTAATAAACCAAGCGGGTCCAGAATGGTTAGCAAATAACTCGTCTAATACAGCATTCTTAGTTGCTTCTACCATAAATAATCGATCAAAATAACTATCTATCCCCGTATTTTTTACTTTTAATTCTTGATAAGCTGGGCAACCCAAGCTTAACAAAACCATAGAGACATTAAACTCTCTTAATTTTTCTAAAAATACAAACGTTTCTTTATCTAGAACCTCTTTGGCTTTGGATTCTGTTACTTTATTTAATGCGGTATAAATTTTAATTTTATCAAACCCTTGTTCGGCCAAAACCTCAGCGTGACGTTCGTCGGAATATGTAAAAAAACCATTAGCGCTATTACGCGCTACATAATATGTCTGCCAATACAGCTCCTCAGAAACACCCAATTCTCTAACCGCCTCTAAACGCGCACGTTTAAAAGCATGGGTATCAAATAAAGTGTCATCAAAATCAATTATAAACATACTTTAATCCTAACCTAACGCTATTTCACAGATCTCCTTAAAACGTTTAGCAGCAACAGTATTTAAAAAATCTTGTTTTAACTTAATAGTGTCAAAATTTTTTATTTCTTGCCAGATTGCTCGGCCAGCCAAAAAACCAACCGCGCCATTAGCTAATGCTATTTTTAACTGTTCTTTAAATATTTCATAATCTTCACCGCGAGTAAGAAGTATCCACGGCGTGTCGCCAACTAATTTAGTAATTTCGGCGCAAGCAGCAGCGCTGCCTGGATATTCTAATTTCCATACATCCGGTTTAATCCCCGCGGAAATAAATTGTTGTAAAGATTCTAACACCCACTCTGCTCGACTTTTATCTAAAGCCTCGTTACCATAGGTAACAATTTCTAAAAACAACGGCAAATTATTTTTTTGACAATCTTCCAAAGCCTGCCGAGTAACTTCTATTTGGTGCTCCATTTCTTTTTTGGCAACCGGATTAAAATATACCAGTAACTTTGCCCCGCTCGCACCCCAACCAACTAATTGTATAGCACTATATTGTAAAACAGTATTACGTTCACCAGCTATATCGGTATAGCCACTTTTCTCAAGCGATAACAAAAATGGTTTGTCTGGATTAGTGTAGGCATGGTAACCCCAATCCGGATCGAGTAAAACACCACTAAAATTTTCTCGAGTCGCATCAATAATAGCTTTTTTAACTAAAATTAAATCGTCATTATTAACAAAATCAGGGTTTATTTTATTTATGTATTGCTTAAAACTATCACGATGATCTAGCGCCAACATGAGAAATTTCCCGTTTTTTGTAAATTGATTTATACTCATACCGTTGCCTATTAATAACAAGATTAAATTTAAAATTAAAAAATCCTATTACTCTCCATTCCATTCTTTTTGAAACTCTGCTAAAAAATTTTCTAAATATTTTATTCTTTCGTCTGCTGTTATTTTTGCTGTTTTGGTATTCATCATTTTTGGTAAACGCAAAACTTTTTCGTAAAAGTAATTAAAACTAGTACCTTGTAATTTGCGATTTAAATAATCGTCTTCGGTTAAACTACGACGTGGTTTACGTTTAGGGTCGTGGAAAACTCGTTTAATACGCCCACCAGTAGCAAACGTACGCGCAATACCAACAACACCCACTGCATCCAACCAATCGGCATCTTGTACAATTTTGGCTTCTAAAGTTGTTGGTGTTTTTGTTTCTGTACCACGATATTGAATTTCATCTACTGCTTTAATAATTAATTCTTGCTTAGCTGGTTCAAACCCGAGTATATCCATCATACCGTGCAAAATTAAGTCGCTTTGATTTTTTATAAATTCTAAACGTTCTTGACTATCGCCCAAATCATGTAAAAGTGCGATTAATTCCACATTTTCTAAATCACCACCTTCTTTTGCCTGAAGTTTTTTGGCCATTCTCCAAACTCTTTCTATATGAAACCAATCGTGCCCAGTAGCACCAATGCCTAGGTGGTGTTTAACATAATCAGCGGTTTTTTTGACTAATTCTTGGCTCATATAAAAAGATTAATTACACTTGAATTTTATCACTAAACCACCTAATAATCAAGTAAAAAAACAGCAACAAAAAATACTCTATTTGATAGAGTAAATTAGTGTTTTGAGTAATAAAAAAACTGAGTATAATGTCCAGGCACCGGCCTACTTTTGCATTGCTGCTATCATCGGCGCTGAGAGGCTTAACTGCTGTGTTCGGGATGGGAACAGGTGTGACCCTCTCGCTCATGGTACCTAGACATTATACTCAGTCTAAATTTTAGTCAATCCAATACTGCGTTGGTATTCTTAAAGCACTTCTTAGTGCTCTCGTCGTACGCTCGACCAATTAGTACGTCTCGGCTCAACATATTGCTATGCTTACACCTGACGCCTATCAACCTTGTAGTCTACAAGGGGTCTGAACGAATATTAATCTTAAAGACGGCTTCACGCTTAGATGCTTTCAGCGTTTATCCGCGCTAAACGTAGCTACCCAGCAATGCCCCTGATGGAACAACTGGCACACTAGAGGTTTATCCACTCCGGTCCTCTCGTACTAGGAGTGAGCCTTTTCAATATTCAACGCCCGCAACAGATAGGAGACCGAACTGTCTCACGACGTTCTGAACCCAGCTCGCGTAC
>LBTN01000020.1 GCA_000992085.1 Candidatus Magasanikbacteria bacterium GW2011_GWA2_37_8
AATCTTTGCTGGTATTGTTGCTTCTTTACCCACCACTCTTCGTAATGCCATGGTAAACTATACACCTGCTGATTTTTATACTTTTGTTTTGTTTGCTTTAATTGCTATAGCTACTGTGGTAGGTGTAGTATTTATCAACGAAGGGCAACGTAATATTCCAGTTAATTATGCTAAGCAAGTGCGAGGTAACCATGTTTATGGTGGTTCTTCTACCCACTTACCACTTCGTGTTAATATGGCTGGGGTAATTCCAATTATCTTTGCAATCTCACTAATTATGTTCCCGCCAATGATTGCTCAATTTTTTGTGAATGCAAAAAGTGTTTGGTTAGCTCATGCCGCTACTGGCACTATTCAATTATTTCAAGGCAAATTATTTTATGCCGTTGCTTATTTCTTGTTAGTGTTTGGTTTTACTTATTTTTATACTGCAGTAATTTTCCATCCAAAAAAGATTGCAGAAAATTTGCAGAAACAAGGTGGCTTTATTCCGGGTATTCGCCCTGGCCAAGAAACCGAAAAATATTTAGGTTTAACTATGAGTAGAATTAATTTGGTGGGCGCCACTTTTTTGGGCTTGATTGCAATTTTACCTCTTATTCTACAAGTTTTTGGTACTGGTACAGCAATAAGTATTGGCGGTACTTCACTTTTGATCGTAGTAGCAGTAGCCATCGAAACCGCTAAACAAATTGAAGCACAAGTAACAATGCATGAATACGATAGGATTTAGAAGAGTTCGGAGCTAATAGTTCATAGCCAATAGTTTAAAAAACCAGCGATTGATTAAATCACTGGTTTTTAATTTAGTGTCCTTGGTTCTCCACAGCGCACCTTTATAGATGTACTATGGAGATCGGAACCAAGGGCGAACCGACCTCTCTGCTTGGTCGGTTTGTTGTCCTACCAAGACGATCTCAGGGGCACTTGCAGATGGCGCAGGCCCGCTTGTCGTCTTCGTACTGCTGGTACCCCTTGGGGTAGAAACTACTCGTCTTCGGGTTGATGCAGAGTAGAAGCTTCTTGCATTTCCCGATGTTGTCGGTGCCAGCAAGCTGACCTTTAGAACAGACTACTACGGCTCGGCCGTCGGCAATCATCCAGGGTTCTTGTTTGGCCTCCCTCCAGAAGGCTTGAAAGACCTTGGCGGGGTCTGCGCGGACACCAGGTTTCTCGAGGTCGTCCCACTTGGTGACGGCCCCCTCCTTGTCCACACTGCCCATGGAGGCGCCGCACCGCGTTGTGAAGAACAGGATCGAAAACGCCGCTACCACGAATGGTAGGATAGTCTTCCATGCTAGGGTCTTTGTTCTCGGATCCATGTTTTCTCCGTCGGAGGTTGCATTTGTCGGTATTTAATACTATTTTGGCATATTTGTCAATGTTTAGAAATACAATTTATACTTGTAAATGTTATTATGATTTGCTATACTTTCTTTGATTAATTAGAGCTATTTGTTAAAGAACAAGGAGTAATTGTGGTTAGCTTTCTTTACTCTTTATTCCTTACTCTTTATTCCTTCATATGCATAAAATTATAATCCTTATCGGTCCTCCAGGAAGTGGAAAAGGCACGCAAGCCAAGAAAATTGCAAACAAATACAACTATGGACATATCTCTACTGGTGATCTTTTGCGTGCATTAGACGCAGATCCAGAGGGTAATTTGGCTGACAAGCAAATGTTAGCCGAAATGAAATCGGGTAAATTAGTTTCTGATGTTTTGATTTACAAATTAGCTTTTAAGGAAATTAAGAAATTTTTAGATAATAATCAGGGTGTAGTTTTAGATGGTGCTATTCGAAATGTTGCTCAAGCCCAAGCTTATCAAAAGTTTTTTACGGATAATGGCGGGGATAAAGAAGTGCAGGCTATCGAAGTAGCGTTGGATGACGAAGAATCTTTTAATCGCCTTACTAAACGCCGTATTTGTGAAGCATGTGGTGAGATAATTCCTTGGCTTGCCGCTACTCGCGATCTTACAGTTTGCCCTAAGTGTGGCGGTAATCTGGTTACTAGATCTGATGATGACGAAAGTGTTATTCGAAAACGTATAATAGAACAAGGTAATACTGCACTTAAGCCAATTTTGGATTATTATGCTAATTTAAATCTATTAAATAAAGTAGATGGAATGAAAGAAATCGAAGAAGTGGAAAAAGATATTGAACGACTGCTAAATTATTAATTGTTATTTGCTATGTCCCTAATTAAGTCAAAATCAGATATTAAACAGCTAGTAGAAGGCGGTAAAATTATCGGTCAAATTTTAGAAAAATTAGGCAAAATGGCTAAAGCGGGTGTGTCTACTTGGGAGATCGATCAGGCTGCAGAAAAAATGATTCTCGCAGCTGGTGGTAGGCCGGCGTTTAAAGGTTACAAGGGTTACCCAGAAGACACTCCGTTTCCTACTACAATTTGTGCTTCGTGCAATCACGAACTAGTCCATGGTATTGCTAAAAAGAATGTTATTTTAAAAGATGGCGATATTTTTACAATTGATATTGGTATGGAGTGGCCAGTGCGAAAGGAAAAAGAAGTAAGGAGTAAAGAAAAAAGTGAGCGAGGGTGTTTTACGGATACAGCCATTACAGTTGTGGTTGGTAAAGCTGATAAAGAAGTAGAAAAATTATTACGAATAACAAGAGAATCTTTAGAAGTGGGGATTAAGGCGGCACAGCCAGGCAACAGCGTGGCTGATATTGGTAAGGCGATTGAAGATTTTGTGAAAAAACAAGGTAATTATGGTATTGTGCGTGATTTAGTTGGTCATGGTGTTGGTCATGCTGTACATGAGGACCCACGAGTACCAAATTATTATGATAAAAAGTTAGAACATTTTATTCTAAAACCTGGTATGGTAATTGCTATCGAGCCAATGATTTCACTTGGCAGTCATCATGTTAAAACCGGGCCAGATGGTTGGACAATTGTTATGGCCGACGGATCGCTTTGTTCGCATTCCGAACATACGATTGTAATTACAGAAAAAGGAAATTTAGTTATTACACGAAGACCTAGTGAAAAATAGTATGAATATATTAGCAATTGATTTTGGAACAAAAAATATTGGTTTGGCTTGGTGTGATACTGGCATTGGCGTGGTGTTGCCGTTTGGGGTTGTAAAGAATCAGCCCGCCCAAGGCGGGTCCGCCTTGGGCGGAGAAATTGCGAAGTTGGTGAAGACAGAAAATATTGATAAAGTAGTAATTGGATTACCACTTGGTATGAATGGCCAAGAAAATGAAAATACAAAAAAAGTGCGTAAGTTTGGTGAAGAATTAAAAAATTTGGTTGATATAAAAATCGAATATTTTGACGAAAGATTTTCTTCGCAGCAAGCCGATCGCTCTTCTGGTGGGGCAACGCGAGATGAAAAATCAGCAATGGTAGTATTAGAAAGTTATTTAGAATCACATTAATATGTTAGCGTTTGTTTTGTCTCGTCGTGATTTCCGTGAGTACGACCAGATTGTATCGCTTTATACTTTAGAGAAAGGAAAAATGGAAGTCTTGGCACGCGGAGTTAAAAAAATATTAAGTAAAAATGCGGCTCATTTAGAGCCGTTTTGTTTGGTAGAAGCAGAAATAATCCAAGGTAAAGAAATTAATCATTTGGGTAGCGTGGCACCAATCGAATTATTTAAAAATATTAGAAAAGATTTAAAAAAGAGTTTAGTTTGTGGTTGCGTGGTTAAAACTTTTGATCATCTTTTGCATAATGAAGAAAGAGATAGGAGGATATTTGATTTATTAAAAAGTTTTTTAGAATTTATCGAACAAGATAAGTCTGTTATTATTCGTTCTGGTATTTTGCTAGATGCATTAGTGATTAAATTGTTTAATTTGTTAGGGTTTGATATTTTAGCAGCCCCTCAATTGGATGATAATCTAAAAAAAGAGATAGGCTGGTTGTCTCGTGGTCATTGGCGGGTGGCCCAAAATATGGAATTACTGGTAAATAAAGAGAAAAAAATTCATGATTTAATTTATAAATTCGCAGTTTACCATAGCGAAAAAGGGCTTAAAAATTGGTCAGGTATTGCTTAAATTAGCGAAATTTGGTATTGTATAGTTATTAAATTATCAAATTAATATGCAAAAATTTATTAAAGATTTAGCAAATCATGTCGGTGAAGAAATAACCATAAAAGGTTGGTTGTATAATAAACGATCCAGCGGCCCAATTGCATTTTTAGAATTGCGCGACGGCACAGGTTGGATTCAAGCCGTGGCAGTTAAGAAAGATTTTTCAGAAGAGCTTTGGACTGAAATGGAAAAAGTTGGTCAGGAATCTTCGGTAGAAGTAGTAGGCGCGGTTACTAAACATCCAAAAAAGGAAAATGTTTTCGAACTACAGATAAAAGATTTTAAAATTTTACAATTAGCAGCCGATTATCCAATTGCGCTTAAAGATCATGGACCGGATTTTCTTTTAGATAATCGTCATTTATGGTTACGCAGTCGTAGACAATGGGCAATACTTCGGGTGCGCGACGCAATAACCACTGCTATAAACGAATTTTTACATCAAGAAGGTTTTATTCGAACCGATTCGCCAATTTTTACACCCAGTGCTTGTGAAGGTACCACTACACTTTTTCCTGTGCCATATTTTGATGAAGGTACAGCGTATTTGTCTCAATCCGGCCAGCTTTACAGCGAGGCGGCTATTATGTCGGTGGGGCGGTGTTATGATTTTGGTCCGGTATTCCGTGCTGAGAAATCCAAAACCAAGCGTCATTTAACCGAATTTTGGATGATGGATGCTGAAGCAGCTTTTGTAGAACATGACGAAAATTTAAAATTACAAGAAGGGCTAGTACGGTATATTTTGCGTTATTGTCTTAAAAATTGTCAGGAAGAATTATTAACACTCGAGCGTAATCAAGAGCCACTACAAAAAGCTGATGCGCCATTTACCAGATTTACCTATGATCAGGCAATTGAAAAATTGCATGAGTTGGGTTCGGATATTAAATACGGTGAAGATTTGGGTAATGATGATGAAGGGTTGCTTACAAAAGATTCGGCTGTGCCAGTATTTATCGAAAAATGGCCAAAAAGCATTAAGCCATTTTATATGAAACGTGATGCCGAAAATTCTGATCGAGTATTAAATGATGATTTGATTGCCACCGAAGGTGCCGGTGAGATTATTGGCGGTAGCCAGCGTGAAGACGATTACGAACTGTTGTTATCCCGTATTCAAGCCGAAGGATTAGATGTAGAAGATTATAAGTGGTATTTAGATCTACGCAAATATGGTTCTGTGCCACATTCTGGTTTTGGCATTGGTCTCGAACGCATGGTTCGCTGGGTAACAGGGGTAGAACATATTCGAGAATGTATTACATTCCCTAGAACGATTGGAAGATTAAAACCTTAATTTATAATAATTTTAAAAACCGTCCTATATTTTTTAGGACGGTTTTTTATTGTAGTTTAATCACCGCAATTTCCGGTGGTACAAATAATCGTACTGGTCCGCCGGATTCGCCAATGCCTACTGAAGTAAAGATTGGAATATTTTTATAGTAATTTAAACCTTTGTAATATTTAGAACCTAAATCAACACCAGCTCGGCCAAGTGGGCCATAACCGGGTAGCCAGATTTGGCCGCCGTGGGTGTGGCCAGATAAGACGAAATCTGGTTTTTGGATTTCGTTTGGCCATAATGTAATACCGTCCGGATTGTGGGTAAGAAATATTATTGGTGTAGAAGCTGGCCAATTTTTTAGCTCATCAAAATTTATTGGTTTGCTCCAAATATCATCAGTGCCAAACAAGCAAATAGTTTGGTTTTTAATTTTATGGCAAGCCAGTTGATTGCGTAGTAGGGGAACGCCAATTTTTTTCATTCGGGCAGTTAATTCGGCTGAGCGGTCACCAGTTTGCCGCGCATCATTTCTTTTTGTTTTGTTGCCAATGCCATATTCGTGGTTACCCATTATATAATACATGGGGTAGCGGCCAACCAATTTTGAAATTGGTTCTAAATATTGGCTTTCATCTTCGGTATTGCCTTCGTTATCAATTAAATCTCCACCCCAGATTATTAGATCTGGTTTTATGGTTTCAATCTTTTTTACAATTTTTTCCATCCAAGAAGATTTTTTGTGGTTGCCAATTTGGATATCAGCTATAAAAGCAATTTTTAAAGGTTGTTCTAATTTGTTAATTTTAATTGTTTGGTTATTAATATTAATTATATTTGGTTCGACAAAACGAGTGTAAGTTCCAATTAATACACCTAAAGATAAAATACCAATAATACCCCAAGCCAATATTTTGTGTTTACCAAAAAAAACCACAGGATTAGTTTTGTCCCGGTTGATTATAAAAAGCAAAATTACTGCTATTAGAATGTAGCTGTAAATTACCAAAGAAAAGAAGTTCATATAGTGCCCGAGGAGAGAATCGAACTCTCATGAGTTGCCCCACACGATTTTGAGTCGTGCGCGTCTACCAATTTCGCCACTCGGGCTTAGTTATATTTTACTACTATAATGATTAACAAGAAATATTATACCAACTATTTGTTTCCTTGTCAATTGTGTGGTATAATATTTGTCGTATGACTAAAATCATCTCTATTGTTAATCAAAAAGGCGGGGTAGGCAAGACTACAACAGCAGTAAATTTGGCTGCTGGGCTGGCTGAGGCTGGTAAGTTTGTATTATTAGTAGATCTAGATCCGCAAGGCAACGCGACCTCTGGTTTGGGTATAAAACATCAAGAATTAGAAAAAGGGCTGTACCATTCTTTAACCGGAGAAGCTCGTCCACATGATGTTATTTGTAATACTGCTCATGCTGGTTTACGAGTAATACCAGCCACCTCAGATTTGGCTGGGGCAAATGTAGAATTAGTAAATGTTGATGGGCGAGAACATAAATTGTCGGAAGTTTTAATCGAGTTAAAACACGCCTATGATTATATTATTATCGACTGCCCGCCGTCGCTTGGGGTTTTAACTTTAAATGGATTAGTGGCCGCTGATCATATTCTTATACCTGTTCAAACTGAATATTATGCCCTAGAGGGTTTGGGGCAACTTTTAAAAACCATTACTTTGGTAAAAGAAAATATCAAACCAGAACTTAGCGTGTTAGGAGCAGTGTTAACGATGTATGATAGTCGCAATCGGTTATCCGAAGAAGTAATGAATGAGTTATATAAATTTTTTCCATCGAATATTTTTCGTTCGGTAATTCCACGAACAGTTCGTTTGGCAGAGGCACCAAGTTTTGGTAAAAGTATTTTTCATTACGAACCAAGAGGTAAAGCTGCTAAAGCATACGAACGATTAACTCGTGAAATGCTAGATTTTTTTGGAGAATAAATTAATAAAATATAAATAATAATTATCTAATATTATATGGCCTTAGGACGTGGCCTTAGTGCCTTAATTACATCTACCGGTAAATCCAAAACAACAGCCCATGAAAACTCTGATGGTAATGATCAGAAAATTTGGTATATCCCAGTATCAAAAATTACTCCGCACGCTAAGCAGCCTCGACGTAATTTTGCCGAGGCCGAATTAGCAGAATTGGCCGCTTCTATCAAAGAACACGGAATATTGCAGCCGTTATTGGTTACCGAAAAAGATGACGGTGGTTACGAAATTGTAGCAGGAGAAAGGCGTTGGCGTGCTTCGCAAATTGCTGGATTGCCTACTGTTCCGGCAATTATTAAAGAATTGGCCGAACAAACCAAACTAGAAATAGCTTTAATTGAAAATATTCAACGTGAAGATTTGAATCCACTCGAAGAAGCTTTTGCTTATAAGCGTTTAATCGAAGAATTTGGTTTGACTCAACAACAAGTGGCAGAAAAAGTAAGTAAAAGTCGTTCGGCTGTGGCCAATACTGTTCGGCTACTAGATTTGCCAGAGCCAGTGCAAGCTGCCTTGGTAAACAAGCAGATTAGCACCGGCCAAGCCAGAGCCTTGTTGTCCTTACCGGGGATAAAAGAACAATTAGATATGCTGGCCTCGATGCTAGGAGCAAAAATTACAGTACGAGAATTAGAACGAGAAGTAAGTAAAAAGAGTAGTGGTTTACATGCTAGGCGTGATGCCAATTTAGTTTATTTAGAAGATCAGTTACGAGCCGCACTTGGAACAAAAGTAAATATTACTAAAAAAGGAGAACGAGGTACGATTGTGATTAATTATTATTCTACCGAAGAGTTTAACCAGTTGATTAAAAAACTAACTGAATAAAATAAATTTTAAAAAACCTCTTCCATATTAATGGGAGAGGTTTTTTGTTAGTGATTATTTATCTGTTAGGCGGTTTTTTTATAATATTTTTAAACCAGGCCAAGCGTGATTTATCTAGTGTGGCTTTAATGTGAACTTTGGCCATATGAGTTTTAACAAATTTGAGCCAATCCGGGCTAGGGCCTTTGCGATTTTTATCGGTAATTATTTCTATTACATCACCGCCCTTAATGATTGTGTCTAAGCTAACTAATTGGTCGTTAATTTTGGCACCGTTACATTTGTTACCAATATCGGTATGGATGTGATAGGCAAAATCAACTGGGGTGGCGCCTTCTGGTAAATCGATTACGTCGCCCTTTGGGGTAAATGCAAAAATTCGGTTTTTAAAGAAATCAACCTTAATTTCTTCTAGATCCTTAATATTGTTTAAAATTTCTTTTTGCATCCCTGCTAATTCTTGTGCCCATTTAATATCTCTGGATGGTAATTTATGGCCTTTTTCGTCGTAATGCCAATGAGCAGCAATGCCGTATTCGGCTTCTTCATGCATTTTTTTAGTACGAATTTGAAATTCAATAATTTTACCTTCACCAGCAAAAACAGTAGTATGAAGTGATTGGTAGCCGTTTGGTTTTGGTTGGGCGATATAATCTTTGATACGCCCTTTTAGTGGTCGCCAGAGTTTGTGGATTATACCTAAGGCAGCGTAGCAATCGCCTAGATCAGGGACAATAATCCTGCCAGCAACTATGTCATATACATTGGTTACTTCCCAATTTTTGCGCATTAATTTTTCGTATAAACTGTATAATTGTTTTTCTCTTCCGCTAATACTAATTGTTGGTATATCAAACGCCTTTAGTTCGTGTTTAATAGTAGAAATTACTTTTTCTAAGAAAGCGCTTTTTTCAGTAATTACTGATTCACGGATAAGTTTTACTTTTTCATAATCTTTAGGAAAAATATATGGGAATGCCAGATCTTCTAATAAACCTTTAAATTCGCCCATGCCTAATCGGTTGGCAATCGGGGCATAAATTTCTAGACTTTCTAGGGCTACGCGGTAGCGTTTTTTTTCGGGTAAGGCAGACAACGTTGAAAGATTGTGAATGCGGTCGGCAAATTTGATAATCATTACGCGGATATCTTCTGCCATAGCAATAAACATTTTACGTAGATTTTCGATATAGCGTTCGATGCCACGGTATTTTAGTTTGCCTAATTTGGTAATACCTCGCACCATGTTAGCAACATCTTTACCAAAGTTTTTTTCGATTTCTTCTAAAGTAATCTCGGTATCTTCGGGGACATCATGAAGCAACGCGGCGACAATAATACTTGGCTCAATTTCCATTTGGGCTAAAATATGTGCTGTGGTTAGGGGGTGGATTATGTATGGCACACCCGATTTGCGAAGTTGTCCGGTGTGAGCTTTTTCAGCGAAATCATAAGCCAGCTGCACCATATCGGCGTCTGCATTTTTGGAATAGGATTTAACCATTTTGATTAAATCGGCTATTTTTGCGTCTTGTTTAACAACAATATTGTTGGTCATAATTAGATTGTTAGTACTATTATTTATACCATTTATACTGTTATCTTTCAAGGTCTGGGTTGAATTTTTATTATTATTTTTAAATAATGATTAAAATTCAAATATTATGGGTTCGAATATAAAAACCCCGTCACGCTATGTCGGACGGGGTTTAAATTAAATAGAGTTTTTATTCTGGTTTATAACTACATTCTTTGTCGCTACATTTAGTTGTACCCTTGGTACCGTAGACCAGAGGTTTTTGACAGGTGGGGCATTTTTCGCCCGTTGGTTTGTCCCAAAGTGCGTATTTGCATTCGGGATAGCGGTTGCAAGCATAAAATATTTTTCCTCGTTTACTACGTTTTTCAATAATTTGGCCAGTATTGCATTCTGGGCAAACTAAGTCGGTTTTTTTCTCAATGTTTTTTATTCCTTTGCATTTTGGATAAGTAGAGCAGCTTAAGAATGGTCCGAATCGCCCCATCTTTTTTACCATTGGTGCACCGCACTTTTCGCACACCTCATTAGTAAGTTCTGGTTCAACGGCGGCAATTGTTCCATCTTTATTAATTGATTTTATATTTTTGCAATCTGGGTAACCAGAGCAGGCCATAAATTTTCCAAATCTTCCCATTTTTATTATCATGGGTTTAGCGCATTTATCGCAAACTTCATCGGTAGTGGATTCGGTAATTTCTTTTTTATCTAAAGTGGCATCTTTTTCTTTTAGGTTGGCTTTGAATGGTTCATAAAAAGTGGCAATAATTGGTTGCCAATCTTTTTCTCCGCGAGCAATGGCATCTAAATTTTCTTCCATCTGGGCAGTAAATTGGTAATCAACAATTTGGGGGAAATGTTCTACCAATAAATCATTAACAACTAAAGCAATTTCTTTTGGTTTTAATTTTTTCTTTTCATCACGTTCAACATAGCCTCTATCTTCGATAGTGGCAAGAGTAGGAGCGTAGGTAGATGGGCGACCGATACCGTATTCTTCTAATACTTTAACTAAAGTAGCGTCGGAATAGCGAGCTGGTGGTTCGGTAAAATGCTGTTCTGGTTTTAGCTCGGTACAATTGATTGGTTCATCTACTTTTAGTGTTGGTAAAATGTTTTCTTTGGCGCGGTCGGGGGAAAGTAATTCGTATAAACGAAATTGATTTTTATCTAAAAATGGTTTAACCATATCTGGTGTTTGGGCCGGATCGGTAGGGCGAATAGCTTCGTGAGCTTCTTGAGCATTTTTACTTTTGTTTTTGTAGTTGCGTGGTGTAGTTAAAGTATACTTGTCGCCGAAATCAGTAGTAATAATATTTTTTGCTTCTGTTAAAAACTTTTCTGCCAAATTTACAGAATCGGTACGCATGTAAGTAATTAAACCAACAGAGCCGGCGCTACCTAATTCGACGCCTTCATATAATTGTTGAGCCAGACGCATGGTTTGTTTGGAGGAAAATCCTAAACGGTTGTTGGCGTCTTGTTGTAAAGTAGAAGTAGTAAAAGGAGGAGCAGGAAAACGTTTGGTTGGTTTTTCTTCAACCGATCCAATAGTATATCTAGCCCCGTTTAATTTGGTTAAAATTGCGTCAACCTGATCTTTGGTTGCCAGGTCCATTTTGTCTAGTTTTTTTCCATCTAAAACATGAAGTTTAGCTTCGAAGATTTGTTCTTTTTCGAACAAGCCCAAAATAGTCCAATATTCTTCCGTTTTAAAATTTTCAATTTCACGTTCACGTTCGACAATAAGACGCACAGCTACAGATTGTACACGACCAGCAGAAAGTCCTTTGGCAACTTTGCGCCACAAAAAAGGAGAGAGCTCGTAGCCAACCAATCTATCTAATACGCGGCGTGCTTGTTGGGCATCGACTAATTTTAGATCTAATGGGCGGGGATGTTTTAGAGCTTCTTCGATAGCATGTTTGGTAATTTCGTGAAAAGTAATACGTTTGGCATCTTTTGGTAAAATATCTAAGATGTGAGCTAGGTGCCAAGAAATGGCTTCTCCTTCGCGGTCCTCGTCCGATGCGAACAGTATATCCTTGGCTTTTTTGGCAGCCGTTTTTAGTTCTTTTACTACTTTAGTTTTGTCGCGACTAACAACATAATCTGGAATAAAACCATTAGCTATATCAATCCCCATTTTGCTTTTTGGCAAATCACGAACATGGCCAAAAGAAGACTTAACAACGTAGCCTTTTCCCAGGAATTTGGTGATAGTTTTGGCTTTAGTAGGAGACTCAACAATAACCAATATAGACATAAAAATGGTTAAATTAAGGGTTTTTTATGATATTTGGCTATATTACAGGGAAAAACCGTCTTTGTCAATTATAGCTTTAATTTGTCCTGCCAAGAAGAACGACCCTGTAACTAGCAGAATGTCATCTTTTTGGGTCTGTTTTAGCGACCATTGCCAGGCTTTTTGGGGGGAGCTAAAAGGAACAATTTTGGATTTTGGGAGCAGTTTTTTAAGCTTTTCGGCGAGTTCGTTCGGGTTGGCCGAAGTGCGAAATTTGTTGTTGGTAAAGGTAGTACAGGCAATGGTGGCTGGTTTTAAAGTTGCAAGCTGTTTTAGCATTGGCGCCTTGTCTTTGTTGGTGGCAAAGGCGAGGGTGAGATGTAAATTGTTAAAATGATAAAATGATAAAATGTTAGTGCGATAGGGGGCTTGTTTTTTTAGTTGTTTTAGTGTTTCGACGGTAGTTTTCATCTTATCTGGATTATGGGCTCCGTCTAAAATAATGAGTGGTTTTTTATTAACAATTTCACAGCGCAAAGGCAATTTAATTTTTTCTAACCCTTTTTTAATTATATTATTTTTAATTCCTAATGTTGTAGTAGTATCAATCGCCAGAATAGCATTATTAATTTGATGAGTACCTAAAGTTGGCAGAGAATATGTTTCGTTTTTATATTTAAAAATTACTTTATTTAAAAATTGTTTAAAAATTAAAAACTTAAAATTAGAAATTTTAAGAAAAACTTTCTGTTTTTTACACTCATTTTTAATAATATTTAAAATCTTACCATCTTGTTCGCCCGTAATTACTTTGCAGTTTTTCTTAATAATTCCTGCTTTTTCGTAGGCAATTTTTTCTTTGGTATTACCCAAAACATCGGTGTGGTCTAAGCCAATGTTAGTAATAATTGCGATATCTTTATTAGGAATGATATTGGTAGAATCGTAGCGTCCGCCACAACCAACTTCAATTACAGCGTAGTCTATATTTTTACTAGAAAAATAACACAAACCAATCGCAGTCATCATTTCGTAAAATGAAATTGGATCATAGGGGGAAATTTCTAAATATTTTTTCCAAGCCGGTTTAATTTTGGTAGCAATAATTTTAGTAAATTCGGACTCACTGATAGTTTTGTCATTAATTTCCCAGCGTTCGGTAATGGTTGAAGGATGAGGAGAAGTTAATAACGCAACTTTTTTTCCATTAGCACGTAATATTGAAGCGATCATAATTGCAGTACTGCCCTTGCCACTGGTACCAGTAATATGAATGTAGTGCGGGATTTTATTTTGTGGGTTGCCAAGAAGCATTAAAAAATATTCTAATCGCTTAAGATAAATTTCACAATGTTTGGGGTCGTTTAAATATTCTTTACGTGCCAGTTTGTTAATCCCCAGTAAGAAGTTGTAAGCTTGTCGGTAATTCATACAAAACTAAGAGCAGGTTTGTAACCTGCTCTTTTGTAAAATTATTTATGTTGTGTAGAATATTTTGGTAAGTGTAACCAATGCAACCAGGTTACTTTTTTATTTAAGTAATTAAATAACCAACTGAAAGCGATAAAAGTTATAGTAATACCCAGTGCCATTAAACCGCGTTCTTTCCAGACCACGGGGATTAAACTAACCCAAACAGCAGTTTTTAGATTAAAGGCGTAGAGAAATAAAACAGAGCCGGTAGCGTGAGCAGTAAAAGTGGTGCCAAGGGCGCGTAGAATAGTATATTTGTGTCCAAAATAGGCTGCCACTGGGATTAACCAATAGAGAGCATAATACCAAGCGCCGCGACCTTCGGGGTGTGCCCAAAAGGCAATCATAGCGATAATCGGTACAGCTAAAATTAAGCGAGATTTTTTGGAGAAATATAATACAGCCAATAACATTGGTAAAAAGCGAATTAAAGTGGCTGTATCTAAAGCAAAACCGTGGATCGCCCAGTTGATGATTTGAGTAGATAATACTGCTAATAGCCCTAAAGTGGAACCAACTAACCCACCAACAATTGGTCCGTAAAAGTCGAACATACTAAATTTGGTGCTGGAGCCAATGATGTTGGTAAAAGGAATTTGTAGGGCAATAAGGCCGATAATAGCGAAGACCACGCAAGTAATAATTTTTTTGGACATAGGTTGGTAAATAATTATTAACAATTAGCGAATTAGTGTTTGTTTATTGTTATTTGCTACTTGTTCATTTTATATCACACCAATAAAAGTGTCAAATTTGTGTTTTAATTTTTTAAAATATACATCATCCCGCCTAGGTTGCGGATATAGCCCTTCATTTCTAATAAAGTTAGTGTGCTCATAGTGGTAGGACTATCTAAACCCGATTCTTTGATAATATTATCAATTGATTTTGGTTCACGAGATAGGGTTTTAATAATATCAGCCTCGTTGGCAGTGTCGGCTTTGGGTATTAGCGGTATGGCTAATTGAGTTAAGCCAGATAAATTTAACGCTTCAATTATATCATCGGCGCTGGTAATGCACTTGGCGCCAAGTTTTAGTAGATTGTTATTTCCGGTTCCCATAGTTGAATTAATTGGGTGGGGGACAGCAAAAACATCTCGGTTGTAATCTAGGGCAGCGCGAGCGGTAATTAGTGATCCAGATTTTATTGGCGCTTCGATGATGAGTGATCCCAAAGTAAGGCCAGCGATAATTCGGTTGCGCATTGGGAAAGAATATTTTGTTGGTGTAAAACCGGGCGGATATTCGGATATAACCGTGCCGCCGTTAGCGATAATTTTTTCGGCCAAACCGCGGTGTGAAGGAGGGTAAATATTTGAAGATTCGACACTAGACCCTAATACTGCTATGGTTTTTCCTTTCATTTTTAAAGTGGCTTCGTGGGCGATACCATCGATACCTAGTGCCAGCCCGCTAACAATCAAAATTCCTTGGGTGGCCAAGCCCTCAACAATTTCTTGGCAAACTTGTTTACCATAGTTTGTACAACGACGAGTACCAACCACTGCTACCGCTACCTGTTTAGAGTTTGGTAGTTCGCCTCTATAAAATAAAACTAGTGGGGGGTCGTTAATTTCTTTAAGAAGTGCTGGGTATTCTGGATCGTTTAGACAGACAGTTTTTATTTTTGTTTTTTCTAGATCAGACAGAATTTTTTCTTCGGGTTTTGTTTCGCGCCATGTAATAAAATCCGTGGCTGTATTTTGTTCCCAACCAGCAGCAATTAATTCCGGCGCCTCTACTTGCCAAATTTCTTCTAAATTTAAAAACCGCGCCTGTAATTTTTTATAGCGCGGGAAGGATATTTTGGGGAAGTAAGAAAGGAATAAATGAGAGTTCATTTGTTAAACAAACTTAACTATTTCTTCTATTATTTTTTGGGTAACTTCATCTAATATTTTAAATTCTTCTTTTCCAAACTTTCCTAAAACAAAATCACTAGTGTCTTTTATTTCTTTTGTTTGTGGTGCAACACCAATTCGTGCTCGTACAAAATTTTTGGTGCCTAAATGTTCGATGATAGATTTAACCCCATTATGACCAGCCGAACCGCGATTGGTTTGAATTTTATATTCGCCAATGGGCAAATCTTTTTCATCGTGGATAACGACAAGATTTTCTGGCGTAATTTTGTAGAAATTGGTAATAGCCTGTACCGCTAATCCTGATTCGTTCATAAAAGTTTGCGGTTTAGCTAGGATTATTTTTTTGTCATTAAATTCACCAATACAAATTTCGGCATTAAATTTTTTTTCAAATTTAAATTTGTTAGCATTAATTTCTTTGGCTAATTCTTGAAGCGCAATAAACCCCGCGTTGTGGCGTGTTTTTTCATATTCTTTTCCTGGATTTCCCAATCCAACAATTAATTTCATAAAATTTAGTTAAGACAGGGATCCTTCGCTAATCGCTTAGGATGACACAGTGGTGTCACTTTTTCATTTTACTTAATTTGATAATAATTGGTGTGGCGAAGAAGCTATATTTTTCACGTAGGCGGTTAGCTAGGTAGTGGACGTAAGAAAAATGAACGGAAGTTTTTGCCTTGATTAATAAGTCAAATATCGGTGGGTTGCTACCCAATTGGTTAAAACCGAGAATTTTGGGATGATGCACACCTTTACCACGGCTAGGTAGATGTTTTTTAACAGCGGTTTTAATAAACTCGCGTAATTCTTCGGCTGGTATTTCGATTTGGCGTTCTTTCCAAGCGCGTAGAATTAATGGGAAGATTTGATGAACGCGATAACCATTTTTTGCACTGGTAAAAATTATAGGGGCATAATCTAGATGGGGGAAACTAAGGTAAATCATTTTTTTAACTTCGTTGCGGAAGGCATCGTCGTTTTCTTCAGCAGTATCCCACTTATTAATAATAATAATAACACTT
>LBTN01000021.1 GCA_000992085.1 Candidatus Magasanikbacteria bacterium GW2011_GWA2_37_8
AAATATATTGCAGGAGATGTGTCCCTTGCGAGTGATGAAGGACGAAAAATAATAGAATTTGAATCATTTCTAGAGATTGGTGCCGAGACACACTGAAATTTTCCGCCACGATGCTATATATATCCTCTAAAGAGGCAAGTTTGTCCTGCACTGTCTTACGCCACTCGTCAAGTTTGAATTTTTTTGAGATGAGATCGCAGCAAATTAGTACAGCTATCCAAACACATCTAAGAAATACTGGCTTTTGTCCAATAGATAGTTTGGATATTAAACCGTTTTTAAATAAATCTACCGAATTTCCAGATTATTTAGCTGGGCAAGGGGACTTGTCTCATAAAATCGATGATTGGAATTTAACTTGTAACTCGATAACTAATCCTAGAAATGTATGTTGTTGTGTTACGACATTTGAAGGCACAACTAATGCAAAAAGACTTTGTGAACAACAAGTTTTGCAACCTACAGCCGATGCTAAGTGTGGGCCAATAAATAAGGTGGTAGTTAGTCCTGATGCTGATAAGTTACCAGAACCTGTTGTGTTTGATGTTCCTGCTTCTGGTAGTTGTACAGAGTTGGAAGATATAAACAAAAATTACCAAGGCGCTGCCACCAAAATCGAATATGGTATTGATCAATTAAAAACCGAGGCAAAAACTTTAAATCCATTTGGTTTTGCTACTGGTCGGGCGGGGGTGATTGCGCTTTTTGGTAAGGTGATAAAGTTTTGGACTTTTGCGATTGGGTCGCTACTACTATTGTCGTATGTTTGGGCTGGGTTTTTGTGGATTACATCGGCAGGAAGTTCGGAAAAAATTGGTACGGCCAAGAAGATTTTTGTGTGGAGCACTTTGGGTGTGGTAATAACACTAGCCAGTTATATGATTGTTAATATGGTATTTGGATTTTTAGGATAAAATATTTTATGCGTAAAATTATTCCTCTTATCTTTTCTATTTTTATCTTTTTTGCTTTGGCGTCTTCCGTTAAGGCTGAAGCAGTTAATTTTTGTGATTGTCGCGAGAAACCGGATTTGGCTAAAAGTTTAACTCAAGCCTGTTTTACGACAACATCAATAGCTATAATTGATAAGTATTGTCCACCTGGCTGCAACAAAGGTAGTGCAGATGATGCAAGTTTGGGCACAGAATGTTCTTTGTTTACTGGCGCTGTTTCTGGGACAGAAGTGCCAACAAAAAAGATAGACGACAAAGTAGTAACCCTAGATAATCCACTGGCCGGCAATGTTACTAGTATTAATCAAATTATTGGTAAAATTATTAAAGCCGCGTTGGGTGTAATGGGTGCTTTTATGTTGTTTATGATTGTGTGGGGCGGCACCACATGGCTTAATGCCTATGGTAATGCCGAAAAAGTAAAAGCTGGTGCCAACACTATTATGTGGGCTGTAATTGGTGCAGTGGTAGTTTTGGCCAGCTATATGCTTTTGAATTTATTTTTTAAGTTTTTCTCTGGCGCGATGTAGCGGGATGTGGTATTATTATATTGTTATTGAAGATTTGTTTTAATATTTTAATGTTTATGAATTCAATACATGGAAGGGGGGTGAAATTATGAAAAAATTGTTTACGAATGCATTATTAGCATTAGGTTTGTTTGCTGTTATGATTCCTAGTATGGCTAGCGCTGTAACTTGTACGGCTGTTAATACGCCAGTTGGATGTGAACCTGCTACTTGTACTGGTATTAACGTACCATACTCAGGGTGTTTAACCCCTGCTGCTGGTTCTGGTCTTATCACAACCAAAGATTTAGGTATCTCTTATGCTACTCAAACTGGTTTAGGTACTGCTGATGTGCGCGATACTGTTGCTAAAATTATCCGCGTAGCCATGGGTTTACTTGGTATCGTAGCTGTAGTAATCATCTTGATCGGTGGTTTCACCTGGATGACTGCTGGTGGTAATGAAGAAAAAGTAGGCGAAGCTAAAAAATGGATTTTTGCTGGCGTTATTGGTTTGGCAATTATCTTGTCTGCTTACGCTTTGGCCAACTTTGTTATTACAAATTTGGTTAACGCAACAACTGGTGTTGTATAGTAAGTTAAAAAATATTTCAAAACGGAAGCGGCTCGTTTGTTTGATCGATTATCACGAAAGGGATTTGCTCCTTGGAGCATTCTAAATCTCCGCTTCGGTCGAAATGACAATGTAATAGTGTAACAATTTAACAATGTTATTATAGTATGCTTAAAAAAATTGTTTACTTTTTTCTCTTTGTAAGTTTGTTAATTGTGCCATTATCTTTGGTGTTGGCTGCTGGAGGTAATTATGGCGCCGACGAAGCAATGCAGGCAACAGGTGGAGCCTTAAAAAGTACCGTAGCTGGTGTAAGTTCGCCAATAGAATTAATTGGTAAGGTAATTGCAATCGGTCTTTCCTTTTTAGGAATTATATTTTTTGGCTTAATTTTTTATGCTGGTTTTACGTGGATGATAGCAATGGGTAATAGCGAAAAGATAAGTAAAGCTAAAGATATTTTAGAAGCGGCTGCTGTTGGTTTGGTTTTAGTTCTAGCAGCCTATGGTATTGCCAAGTTTATATTTACCAGTTTAGGAGTATAAAAAACACTGTCATTCCCGCGAAGGCGGGAATCCAGTCGCAAACAAATATTGCCTATAATTTTTGGATCCCCGCCTTTGCGGGGGTGACAAATTAAAAATTTATTATGATTACAATCGCCAAAAAATTATTATTATCACTTATCTGTTCGTTTTTGCTCCTCACACCAATTATGGCTTCGGCACAGTTGGGTTCTGCGCAAACCAATCTAGACAAGGCCTTAAAAGGGACAGGATTAAACGAGGGTACACGTGCTGATTTATCATCAACAATTGGTGTGATAATTAAAACAATTCTATCTTTGGTTGGTACAATTTTTCTAATTTTGATGGTTTATGCAGGAATTTTATGGATGACAGCGCAGGGAAATAACGAGAAAGTAGAAAAAGCGCAGGGGATTATAAAGATGGCAATTATCGGTTTGATAGTGGTAATGTCGGCCTATGCAATTACGGCTTTTGTTACCCTTCGACTTACTAAATAATATTTAGGTATGTCCAAATTTTTTTCTTGGGTTTTGATGGTTATCTGCGGAACTTTTTTGTTAGGTAATTTTGTTTTGGCGACAACTACAATCGATATGTCCGAACAAGTTGCCAAACAAGCTGGTTATACTGTTACAGGTGTAACAGATACCACTTTATCAGAAAATATTGGTAAAATTATCCGATTAATTTTGTCTTTTACTGGTACACTATTTTTAGCCTTAACAATTTATGCCGGAATTTTGTGGATGACAGCGAGTGGTAACGAAGAACAAGTAACTAAAGCCACTGGTATAATTAAAATGGCCGTAATTGGTTTAATTATTTGTATGGCTGCTTATAGTATTACTTATTTTATTGTTAATCGTACGACCGATGTAACTACTAATAACCCTGGCCAAGTTGGCGGGGTACAATAAATTTATGTTTAAACAAAAATTAGTTGCGTTTTTTCTTTCTGTTAGTTTAATAATGGTTTTAGTTACTCCGTCGTTAGTTTTGGCCCAAGCTGACGCGACTACTCCACCAACTTCATTTACTGCTGATATGAAGACTCAGCTAGAAGCAGCTGGTGGGGCAAAAGGTGCTGGGCTTGGTGCTCCGGTTGATCCGCGGGTGGTGGCAGTAAATATTATTCGGGTGGCTTTAGAATTTGTTGGTTTTATATTTTTCTGTCTTACTCTTTTTGCTGGTTTTAAATGGATGACAGCTGGCGGTAATGAAGAAGAAGTTACTAAAGCAAAAAGTTTGCTTCGTCAGGCAGTAATTGGTTTGATTATTATTTTGTCTGCCTATTCTATTACCATGTTGGCTGCCAGATTAGCGCTTGGTCAGTGGACAGATTACAAGAATGGCATTTGGATAGATATGGGCCCAGGGGTACAATGTACTGGGTTAAGTTGTCCATAAAAATATTCACAAATTTACACCCCGCCTTATATGGCGGGGTTTTATTTTTTAGTGAATAGTGCTATTATTATAATAATATGACCGAATCTAAAATTGATTTTTCTGTTGTTATACCGGCTTATAACGAAGAAAAAACACTTCCACAGTGTATAAAGGCAATAAAAAATTTGGCTGGTGGTTTTAATACAGGGATTATTGTAGTAGATAACAACTCAACCGATAAAACACGTTTGGTAGCAGAAAGTTTTGGAGTAAAGGTTGTTGATGAGTCTAGGCAGGGGGTGGGGGCAGCACGACGTCGAGGTACCGAAGAAGCCCAGGGTGAATTTGTAGTTCATGTTGATGCTGATACCTATTTACCGCCTGAATATTTAATTGAAGCGAAAAAACGTTTTGATAAAAAACCTAAATTAGTCTGTTTAAGCGGTCAATTTTATTTTTATGATGGATCATGGTATTTAAATCTGCTTCGGCCGGTATTATTTTTTTTGTTTTGGTTATTTGGAGTAACAATGTCTAGAGGAAAATTGGGGCCAATTGGCGGTGATATGGTTTTTCGAAAAAAAGATTATGATAGGACAAGCGGGTTTGACCCAAGACTAAAATTTGGCGAGGATGGTGATATTTCCAGAAAATTTAGTGCATTCGGAAAAGTAGAATTGGATATGAGCTTGCATTGTTATATTTCATCCAGGCGTTTTGGCTTTAACCGTAAATCGTGGATAAATCTTCTAAATTTTATTTGGTTTTGTATATTTAATCGGCCATATATTAATGGCCACGAATTAAAAGATTAACCCTGCACCGTTCTGGTACAGGGTTAATTAAGTTGGGTGTCCACCGGGAGTCGAACCCGGGTTGTCGGTACCACAAACCGACGTAATAACCGTTATACCATGGACACCATAGACATTTGCTTTGGCAAATGTAAATTACAAATCTCAAATTTCAAAATCCAAAGTGATTATACCAGAGGATAAATAAAATTTCAAGTTTGGTGACCCCAGTAGGAATCGAACCTACATTCTCAGCTTAGAAGGCTGGTGTTCTATCCATTGAACTATGGGGCCAAGATTTAAGGTTGCCCGCCCAAGGCGGGTCCGCCCTGGGCGGAAACTATGGGGCCAAAATTATTCTCATTCTATCTTATTTTTACAGAAAAAGCAAGGTGTGGTATAATGAAGATAAGAATTTTTAATTTTTAATTTTCAATTTTTAAATAATTTTCAATTTTGTAATTTTTAAAATTAAGACATTTTGTCATTATTTAAAAATTACAAAATTACAAAATTAAAAATTGAACCTAGGTTATGCAAAAGAAGTTAGTTTCGTTTTTAGTAATAATTTTTACAATCGGGATTATTTTATTCCCATTTTTCGCCCACGCTCAATATGGCCTGGATGTTACTGGTAAAAATGCTGGATATAGCATGAGTGCTGCCCAGGCTACACCATATTATTGGACAAGTAAAGTAATAAACACAATTTTAGGTTTAACTGGATTTATTTGTTTTGGATTTTTGCTTTATGCTGGTTTACGTTGGATGACTGCGCGTGGCAATGAAGAACTGGCCACCAAAGCCAAAGATACTATTGAAGCCGTTATTATTGGTTTAATAATCATTGTTTCTGCTTACGCAATTAGTAATTTTGTTTTAGGAAAATTACTTACTTCAACAATAACTAACAATCAACAGCTATCAGAACCAATATCATTACCGAGCTGTGATCGTAGTCATACTTGTGGAGATAGTATCTTTAATAATGCTTATTGCAATTTAAGTGGTGAAAAACTATGTTGTTCTGCCTCTAGATTTGGCGAGTGTATTACAGATTCGGCTATGACTGAAGATAATTGTTTAAATGATCCGAATATTTGCCAACCATTTATTGGTGGTATAATTTTGCCGTCTGGTGGTGGCAGTGGTAGTGTTTGTACCACAGACGCTGATTGTAATGCTTCGCAATCGTTGTCGTGTATTGCAGGTGTATGTTTGGCACAACAAATGAAATGGTGTTTATGGAAAGATGCAGGAGTATATCAATGTTATGGCACTGTTTTATCTTGTCCTCCAACTACAGAAATAACATTAGATAACGAATCTGCTTGCAGTGCATTGAAGGAAGATAGAAATCTTAATATTCGTGCTACTACATGGTGTTTAGTTGGCACTACGGGAGCGAAACAGTGCGTCAACGATCCAATTAATTGCCCTATGGGTATGAATGAGTTGGATTGTTTAAATGAAAAAGATAGACAAAATAGTATAGTTAGATCGCCTTATACTCTCACTACTACAAATGGATCTGTGCAATTATGTTGTGACGCAGGGATGTTGGCCGGTTGTATTGACAAAATAGATGTAGCCGATTCTAGTGCTAACGCAATTGCGGCTGCTACAGAAGCTTGTAAGAGCCAATATCATTGTTCAACCGGTACTTGTCCATGATTATTTAAATGAGTATCTGCCTATTGACAATTTTGTCTTTATCCGCTATATTATAGCCATAATTTATCTCACTTTAAGTGGGCCGAACTAGCCATGGACATGCCCTGTGTTAGCTCGGTGAATATTATGCATGTATGTTAGAACCAAAGAAAAAGGCTCAGTTAATCAAAAAATACCAGACTCACGAGGGGGATACTGGTTCAAGCGAGGTTCAAATTGCTATTTTGAGCGCCGAAATCGACGAACTCATCGAGCATCTAAAAACCCACGCCAAAGATCATTCTTCTCGTCGCGGTTTATTGCGCAAAGTTAGCGCTCGTCGTCGTTTGATGCGTTATTTAAAGAAAGAAAATCCAGAAAGTTACGACGTGTTAACCAAAAAATTAAAAATCAAACAGCCAAAATTGGTAGCCAAACCAAATGCTAATCCAGTGGCTGAAGAAGAAATCGACGAAGATATCGATTTAATCGAAAAAGAAGATGAGCCAACCAATGCTTAAAAAACATCATCCGTTAAAACACCCCGAACAACGCGTCGGGGTGTTTATTGACGTTCAAAATATGTATTATAGCGCCAAAAATTTATTTGGTGCTAAAGTAAATTTTGGCAACATTGTTAAAGAAGCTACAATGGGACGCAAGCTTATTCGGGCTATTGCTTATGTAGTTTCAACCGAAAGTAAAGAAGAACAACCATTTTTTGATGCTTTGTATAATCTAGGCATCGAAACCAAAGAACGTCCTTTGCAGATTTTTTTTGGTGGTGAAAAGAAGGCCGATTGGGATGTGGGTATTACCGTAGATGCTATTCGTTTATGCCCTAGTTTAGATGCAGTTGTGCTTGTTTCTGGAGATGGTGATTATATTCCGCTAGTAGATTATTTGCGCAACCAAGGCAAACAGGTAGAAGTAATGGCCTTTGGTGGCACCACTTCTAGTCGTTTAATCGAAACCGCTGATGATTTTACAGATTTAGGTGCTGAAAAAAATAAATTTTTAATTAGCGACCGAAAGTTTGTTCGACCGGTGGTAAAAAAATAATTTAACAATTTAATTAATCGGATGTGGTTTGCGGACAGTGAGACCTTTATCGGTCTTGAGCCCTCAAATCACTTCCAGAAAGGTAAAAAATATGTCAGTAAAAAACTGGTCTATTACATGGGGTGGCCGCACCCTATCTGTTGAAGTTGGCAAATTGTCACTTCAAGCTAATGCTTCTTGTACTGTGCGCTATGGCGACACTGTACTTTTAGCAACTGCTACCATGAGTAAAAATACTCGTGATGGCATTGATTTTTTTCCATTAATGGTTAACTTTGAAGAAAAGTTATACGCTGCTGGGAAAATTAAAGGTAGTCGTTTTATCAAACGTGAAGGCAGACCTAGTGACGAAGCCATTTTGGGTGGCAGAATGGTAGACCGAGCTATTCGTCCATTGTTTGATGCAGAAATGCGTAACGACGTTCAAGTAATTTTAACCGCCCTTTCTTGGGACGGTGAAAACGATGCTCAAATCCCAGCTTTAATTGCTGCTTCTTTGGCATTATCGATTTCCAATATTCCTTGGAATGGTCCAATCGCCGGTGCCCGCGTGGGTCGCATTGATGGACAATGGAAATTAAATCCAACTTTTGCCGAACGTTTGCTTAGTGATACCGACATTGTTATCGCTGGTACTCCAGAAAAAGTAATTATGGTAGAAGCCGGTTGTAAAGAAGTAACCGAAAACGATGTTGTAGCTGCATTAGAATTTGGCGCCAAAGAAATTGGTTTGATTGTAGAATTTATCAAAAAAATTCAAAGCGAAATTGGCGCTGTTAAATTTGATCGAGCAGCTAATTTGAGTGAAGTCGAAACTAAATTATTAGTTGTAGAAAAAGAAGTAAAAGATTTTGTTGCTAGCCACGTTGAAGATTGGATTTTTGATGCACCAAAGGTAAATCGTATTGAACGGGTTGCTTTGCTTGATAAATTTTCGGTAGCGATTAAAGAAATGTTAGTAGCAAAAGAAGTGGAAGACAAAATTCAAACTGTAATTTTGAGTCGTATCAAAATTTATGTTGAAGAATTTATTACTGCTAGAATTTTAGAAAAAGACCAGCGTTTGGATGGCAGAAAATTAAATGAAATCAGACCATTAAACGTAGAAGTGGGGTTATTGCCACGCACTCATGGTAGCGGTTTGTTTCAACGCGGCGATACTCAGGTATTGTCGGTTGTAACTTTGGGCGCGCCTGGTGATGTGCAAACACTTGATTCGATGGAAGAAGAAGGCACCAAACGTTACATGCATCATTACAGCGATACTCCAGCCACCTATGGCGAAACTGGCCCATTACGCGGACCAGGCAATCGGGCAATCGGGCATGGTGCTTTGGCCGAACGCGCATTGGAGCCAGTATTACCTTTAGAAACCGATTTCCCTTATGCGATGCGAGTAGTATCTGAAGTTTTGGGTTCCAATGGTTCGAGCTCGATGGCTTCTACCTGTGGCTCTACAATTGCATTAATGGATGCTGGTGTACCGATAAAAAAACCAGTAGCCGGTATTGCTATGGGTTTAGCTAGCGACAACAAAGGTAATTGGAAAGTATTAACCGATTTGCAAGATGTAGAGGATGGTCCTGGTGGAATGGACTTTAAAATTACTGGTACTCGTGATGGGGTTACTGCAATTCAAATGGACACCAAAACTACTGGTTTAAGTTGGGAAATTGTTAAAGAAACTTTTGCGCGCTCTCACGAAGCTCTTCTAAAACTTTTAGAAGCAATGCAACAAATTATTGCCGAGCCACGCGCAGAATTATCCCAATATGCTCCACGTATTGTAACGGTTATGATTAACCCAGAAAAGATTCGTGATGTGGTTGGTCCAGGTGGTAAAATGATTAACAAAATTATTGCCGAAACTGGTGTGTCTATCGACATCGAACAAGATGGCCGTGTACATATTACTTCAAGTGATGCTATTGGCCTAGAAAAAGCCATTGCATGGGTTAAAGAATTAACTCATGAAGTAACTGGTGGCGAAACTTACGAAGGCACAGTTGTGCGTTTAGAAGATTTTGGTGCTTTTATAAACATATTGCCAGGTCAGGATGGTTTGGTGCATGTGTCCGAAATTTCTTGGGCTCGTACCAACAAACCAAGCGATGTATTGCATTTGGGCGACAAGGTAAAAGTAGTTGTAAAAGAAATTGATAATCTTGGACGTATAAATTTGAGTATTCGTGCCCTAACTCCAAAACCAGAAGGCTACGAAGAACGCCCACCTATGGATCGTGCACCACGTAGTGGTGGGTTTAGTGGAGGTAGAGGTAATGGCGGTGGACGAGGAAGATAAGGATAGTTCGGAGCCAATAGTTCACAGCCAATAGTTATAGATAAAAAATATTAAAACAAGGGTGCGATAATGTTCGCCCCTTGTTTTTTTTATTATTTTATGGTTGAATATGTGTGACCATGTACCACGTAGGGTACATGGCGAATGCCGACGTGGCGGAATTGGTATACGCGCGTGCCTTAGAAGCACGTTCCCAAAAGGATTAAGAGTTCGAGTCTCTTCGTCGGCACACTTTATGCAAACCGAATTTGAGGCGGCTTTCTTAAAAATTGATAAAGCTGAAATTCGAGCGCGACTTGAAAAAGTTAGTGCAAAATTGATATATCCAGAAACGCTTTTACAGCGGGATGTTTTTGATCCACCCCTTCCAATTAAAGGCGGCTGGTTGCGGGTGCGGCGTGAAGCTAATGGGGTTACAATGAGTTTAAAAGTAGTAGAAGGCAACCGGATTGAAGATCAAAAAGAAGTAGAATTAAAAATAGATAATTACGAACAAGGGGTTGAATTTTTAAAATCAATTGGTGCTATTCATAAATCATACCAGGAAACTAAACGAGAATTGTGGCGATTAAATAATGTGGATATTACTATAGATACTTGGCCGGGGTTATTGCCATTAGTAGAGATAGAAGGGGAAAGCGAATTATTGGTAAAACAAGTTGCAGACATTTTGGGGTTTGATTATTCGAACGCACATTTTGGTGCGGTAGATGTAGTGTATGAAGCCGAACTCGGAATATCAAAAGAAACAATTAATTCTTTGCCAATTATTACATTTGAAAATCCGCCTAAAAAATTATAAAATATGGATTCAGAAAATAATTTAGATGTTAGAATTTTTGCTGCGGAATTGCGGCGTGATTTGCCGCAGTTGGATTTGCATGGTTTAACACGTGGTGATATTGATACAAGAATTGATCAATTTTTGTATGAGTGTCACGAACGCAATCAAGATTCTGTTCGAATAATTTACGGCGCGGGTAAAGGAATTTTGCAAGCCGAAACTTTAAAAATTTTGAACAAGCATCCATTGGTTTCGGGCCATAAAGAAGGTGTTGGCAGCTGTATTGTAGTACTAGATATTTAAGCGTATTTTAGCCATAAACTTATCCACATCTTATCCCCTTGACAGGATGTTTTATTTCCTATATAATGCGCATTACGTTTGATTACCCTGAAATCAGGGCCATGTCCAAAAGAAATGGAAAGATAACGTTCACTTGGACCTCTGGGTAAGTAATCGTCAATCGCGATTATCAATGTAGAATATTTTAACAGCAATGTTAACCTCAACTACAATTTCTTACTCAAAGTATCCAAGTGGTTCCTAATTCAGATTAGTCTGCAATTTTAAGGGCCGCTCGTGCGGCTCTTTTTGTTAGCAAAAGTTAAAAATAAAAATTATACTGAACGAAGCGAGAAATTAAAAAAGATTTTTCACTTTGTTCCGAATGATTGTAAAAGATTGTACTGGTTAGAACTTTAACAATTTAAGGTCAATTCAACAATAAAGATTCTGTCATATTTCGACTGGTGTCGAAATTTTTTGATAGAACACCTGAATCAAATAGCCTAAGAGGCTAATTTCAACTGGTGTTGAAATAATTTGATTAGGGTAGAAGGGTAGAACAAAGAAAGCACAATTTAGTGTTTTCGTTGTACGCAATTTCAACAAGTGCAAACGGTGGATGCCTCGGCACCAAAAGACGAAGAAGGACGTTGCAGGGTGCGATAAGCCTCGGGTAGGTCCCAAGCAACCTTTGACCCGGGGATTTCCGAATGGGGAAACCCACTCCGACTTGATCGGAGTATTATATACTGAATTCATAGGTATATAAAGAAGACCTAGCGAAGTGAAACATCTCAGTAGCTAGAGGAAAATAAATCGAAGAGATTCCCCCAGTAGTGGCGAGCGAAAAGGGAACAGCCTAAATCATATAAATGTTGTTATCGTGACATGTTGGTCTTCGGATTAACTTTGAGCGGTAATTTAAAGGGACAAACCGTTGTTTATATGAGGTTGTAAGATGTAAGCGCCGACTTTTTGTCAAGTTAGGTGATATATTAATTCTTAGTGGAATGTCTCTGGAATGAGCAACCATAGCAGGTGATAGTCCTGTACGCGAAAAGAATTAGTCATTCATGGCTTATATTCTTGAGTAGGGCGGAACTCGTGAAATTCCGTCTGAATCTGGGCCGACTATGGTCTAAGGCTAAATACTTTTGGTGATCGATAGTGAACAAGTACCGCGAGGGAAAGGTGAAAAGTAGCCCGGTGAGGGCGATGAAATAGTATCTGAAACCGTTTGCTTACAAAGAGCCGGAGCCCGCAAGGGTGACGGTATTCCTATTGAAGAATGAGCCTGCGAGTATATGTGTGTCGTTTGCTTAAGGGCCTATGGTCCGAAGGCGTAGCGAAAGCGAGTCTTAACGGGCGTTTATGGCACGTATATAACCCGAAACCGGGTGAGCTATCCATGGTCAGGATGAGTCTTTTCGAAAGAAAAGAGGAGGTCCGAACTCACGCACCGTGCAACATGCGGAGATGAACTGTGGATGGGAGAGAAATTCTAATCGAACTCGGTGATAGCTGGTTTTCCTCGAAATAGCTTTAGGGCTAGCCTTGTATGATCCCACTGGTGGTAGAGCACTGGATGAGAATTGGGTCCTTCGGGATACCGTTTTCAATCAAACTCCGAATGCCAGTGATTATAATACAGGAGTCAGACAGTGACGGCTAAGCGCCATTGTCAAAAGGGAAACAGCCCAGATCGCAATCTAAGGTCCCTAAATTCATGTTAAGTGTCAAAGGTGGTGTTAATTCTTATACAACCAGGAGGTTTGCTTAGAAGCAGCAATCCTTTAAAGAAAGCGTAACAGCTCACTGGTCAAGAGTTTTCGCGCCG
>LBTN01000022.1 GCA_000992085.1 Candidatus Magasanikbacteria bacterium GW2011_GWA2_37_8
CTATTTCAGTACCACCTAATTCGTGGGCTTTTTTTAAAGCTGATATCAAGGCCGCGTATTCGGCATAGTTATTTGTCTGCTCGCCTAAATATTCGCCATAAGCTGCTAATATTTTCCCTCCACTATCTTTAATCACCACGCCGGTAGCCGCTGGCCCAGGGTTGCCTCTGGCGCCACCGTCTGTATAAGTAACTAATTTCATACATGTATATTTGAAATGAGTGAAATTTTAATAACTAATTTTCCACAATCCTTCTTTTAATAAAATTTTGCCACTAAAGTACATAATTTTATTTTGGCTATCAACTGCCCGAGCAATAGTAGCTTCGTTTAGTAAATCATGGCTAACTGAATAATATGGAAAGAGGGCGGTTGCCCGGTTGGTCCAAAATATACCTAAAGTATTAAATTCGTCTAAAGGTATAATCTGTTCTAATTTTTCACTATAACGATTTAGTAGTATTGGTGCGCTGCCAATACTATAAGTATTTATTTCCCAAGGTGTCCAAAATATCCACCAATCATTGTATGGTGAAATTAGCCAATTTTGTCCTGTAACGGAATATTGGTTATCTTTATTAACTAAAAAGAATTTTTCAGTCTGTTTGTTATTTTTTAATAGTAGGGTATCTTGATAAGTACTAAGCAAATGCCAATCTGATGGGCGGGTATTGCTATCATTTTGCCAGCGTGCAAAATCAGTAGAAAAACCAAAAATATCTTTGGTTAAAATCATCTGAGTGGTAGTAGTATCCCAAGTTAAAGCCCAAATTTTATTTCCATCCATTTGCCAATCTAAATATTTGTTAGGGGCAACGTTGATAATTTTTTGAGGAATAATTTGGGCGGCGTTAATATTGGTTTCTGTGCTAAAAAATAGCTGAGGTTCTAGATTTTCTTGCCAAGCGTATTTAGTAATCAAAGAATCAACTGTATAATTTATATCCCATTTTTGTTTAGGATTTTCGGTATTAACAGTTATTAACCAACGGAATGGGGCTTGGGCGTTGCTGATTGCTACATAGTTGTATCTTTTACCCCAAACTACTTTAATATTTTCTATTCCGGGCAAGGTTTTGATTAATGTTTGGCTATTATTGTTTAAATCATCTAACCAAATATTGGTTTTACCCTTAGTTTCGTCGGCGTAAATTAACCATCGGCCGTTATCGGATATAGAGATAAAGCCGATTGTCCCGGCTAATAAAAATTTAGGTTCTGGTTTTTTAAGCAGGCTAAATTCTTTGATATAGACAGTTTGCCTATTTTTTACTTCAACTTCTTTTTCCCAATCGTAATAGCCAGATAAAGATAGCTTTAAATTATATTTTTGAGGAGTAAGATTTTTGAGGCGAATAGGGATGTTTTTTTTAACCGCCAAACCATTTAGGTAGGCCTCGGTTTTGGCTGGCAAGACATCAATGCTTATTACCCCAGTTTCTTTAAGTAGACCATTTTGCCAATCGTAGCGATAACCGGTGGTATACATAATAAGAATTGGGCAGATAATAAAAAATAGTGCTATAAAAGTAATAAGCAGGGCGCGACGAATTGGCCGTATTATGTGGCTGCCAGGATATTCCATATGGCTTGTTTTAAAAGCGAATTTATAGTATCATTATAATAGTCTTTTTACAGAGAAAAGTCAAAATTTAGGTTAATAATTTTATCTATGTCTTATCTAGTTATTAATGGTGGTAAAAAATTACATGGGTGTATTCCTAATCAAACTGCTAAAAATTCGGCAGTGGCGCTTTTGTGTGCTTGCGCAATGATTAAAAAACCAGTTACTTTAGTAGATGTGCCAGAAATTGAAGAAGTTAAGCGTATTATTGAATTGCTTAAAAGTATTGGTATAAAGATAGAATGGCAGGCAAAAGGCAAATTATTGGTAGATTCTAGTGCACCTTTAAAATTAGCTAATATCGATAAAATTGCTTCCGAAAAAACTCGGTCTTCTCTTTTGCTTTTGGGTGCTTTAGCAAGCCGGGTACCAAAATATAAATTGTATAAATCCGGTGGATGTAAATTAGGAGAAAGAACAGTAAAGCCACATTTGTTTGCATTAGAAAAATTTGGTGTAAGCGTAGAGTCAACAGAATGTTTTTACGAAATAACAAACAAACCTCTGCGGCCTGCTTATGTGGTAATGTATGAATCTGGTGATACTCCTACCGAAAATGCTATTATGGCCGCAGTGCAAGCGCCAGGAGTGTCTGTTATAAAAATGGCTTCATCCAATTACATGGTGCAAGATCTTTGTTATTTCCTTATTAAAGCCGGAGCAAAAATCAAAGGCGTTGGCACTACTACTTTAACTATTACGGGTGTAAAGAATTTAAAATCAGTAAAAAATTACCCCATTATTCCTGACCCGATTGTAGCAATGACTTTTTTGGCGGCCGGTATTGTAACTAAATCAAAAGTTGTAATTGCCAATTGTCCATTAGAATTTCTAGAATTAGAATTGTGTAAATTAGAAAAAATGAATCAACAGTTTGTAATAAAAAACAAACGTTTATCAAAGAATCATAAATTTACTATTGTAGATATTGAAATTTTGCCTAGTAAATTAGTAGCCTTACCCGACAAGATTTACGGCCGACCTTTTCCAGGTTTAAATATAGATAATTTACCTTTGTTCGTACCAATTTTAACTCAAGCTGTAGGCAGAACTTTGGTACATGATTGGGCATATGAAAATCGTTCGGTCTATTTGTTAGATTTGTTAAAATTAGGAGCTAAAATCACTTTACTTGATCCTCATCGGGTTTGGGTAGAGGGCCCTACCAAATTTACTCCAAATGAAATTATTGCTCCACCTGCTCTTCGCCCAGCAGTAAATATTTTGGTAGCAATGCTGGCTGCTCCTGGCCGATCGATTTTACGCAACCCATATGAAATCGATCGAGGTTACGAAGATTTATATATGGTTTTAAATAAGGCTGGATCCGATATTAAGATAATAAAAGAATAAATACCTATGGACACTTCACCTATCAGATTTCGTGCTGGTCGTTATGCTAATTTATATTTAGTAATTATTTTATTTATAGCTGTTTTTGGTTTAGGTATTATGGTGGGTCAGGCAATAGCGGCGAAAAAAACAATTAAAGTTGCCGACGCTACCAATATTGATAAAGTTTTAAACTTGTATACCACTAATCTTGCTGAGAAAAATTCTAGTGTTGATTTTAATCAATTTTGGCAAGTTTGGGAAGAAATTAAAAAGAGTTATGTAAAGCAACCGGTTAAAGATTCTGATTTGTTTTATGGTGCTATTCAGGGTATGGTATATGCGTTAGGCGACCCCCATTCTTTGTATTTTCCACCTAAGGCCGCCGAAGAGTTTGTTAAAAGTATGTCTGGTGAGTTTGAAGGTATTGGAGCAGAGATAGGTATAAAAAACAACCAATTAGTAGTGGTGTCGCCTTTGCCGGGCACACCAGCTGCTAAAGCTGGTTTGCGTCCTGGTGATCAAATTATTTTGATTAACGGTACTTCAACTGTTGGCTTAGATACCAGTTCTGCAGTAGAACAAATTCGCGGTAAAGCAAACACTACTGTGGTATTAAATATTATGCGTGCAGGTTGGGAAAAACCGCAAGATATATCTATTGTGCGACGTAAAATTAATATACCTTCTGTAACGTTTGAAGATAAAGGAAACGGTGTTGCCTATATGCGGGTTATGCAATTTAACGATACTACCATGGATCAATTTAACCAGGCTATAAAACAAATTCAAAAGAAAAAATTAAATAAAATTATTTTAGATTTACGCGGTAATCCGGGTGGTTATTTGGATATGGCAGTAGCTATGGGAAGCGAGTGGGTTAAAGATGGTGTAATTGTTACAGAAAAGTATAGTAATGGAGAAAGTAATGTAAATTATACCGAAGGTACACATCGACTAGCTGGAATTCCCACGGTGGTTTTGGTAAATGGTGGGTCTGCTTCGGCTGCCGAAATTGTAGCGGGCGCTTTGCAAGATTATAAATTTGCCACGATTATAGGTGAAAAAACTTATGGCAAAGGTTCGGTACAAAATTACGAACCATTTAGTGATGGTTCGGCATTGAAATTAACTATCGCCGAGTGGTTTACTCCTAATGATAAAAACATCAACGAACAGGGGATTAAGCCAGATATTGAAGTAAAAGAAGAATGGGAAAAAGAAGCGGTTGGACAAGATATTATGATTGATAAGGCTGTAGAATTATTGAAAACGCCTCAAAATTAGTTTATATTAGTAATATAAACTAATAGTCTAAATATTATATTACTAATATAAATTCATATATCAAAAACACTCTTTATAAATTGAGAGTGTTTTTTTTGAATATGTTTTGTTTGAGATTAGTATAGATCTTTTTAAATTCTTTCTTCCCAATGCTTGTCGGTTTCTACTTCTAATTCTAAAAATATTTTTTTGTTTAAAGCGGCGGACAGTTCTTTGCGAGCGGCGATACCAACTTCTTTAATTGCCCGACCGCCGGCGCCGATGATCATTTTTTTGTAACGGCTATCCGAAGTATATACAGTAGCTTTAACTATCATTATTTCTCCTTTATCTTCCATACTTTCTACTTCAACGTGCACACTGTATGGTACTTCTTGGCGTAAGGCTAAAAGAATTTTCTCGCGGATTACTTCGGCTGCCCAAAAATTTTTATCAATATTTGTAATTTGATTATCTAAATATAGTTCATTACCTTCTGGTAAAAGTTCAAAAACTTTTTGGCGTAATGGCTCTACATGGCGGTTAAGTAAAGCAGATAATTCAAAAGTAGCAGTAAATTCTTCGGTCAAGGCTTTGTAATCATCTAAGTATGTTTTTTCTTTTTCTGGCAAGTCAGATTTATTAATCACCATTATTTTTGGCACATCTAGTTTGCGCAGTATTGCCAAAATATATCGTTCTTCTACACCAATCGCTCGGGTAGGATCGGCTACATAAACTGCTAAATCAATATCTTGAACAGCTTCTTTAACTCTTTCTTCCAGTTTGCCACTAATTGAACTGTGGCCACCTTTAAAAATACCCGGGGTATCGATAAATACAGCTTGGCCTTGTGGGCCATTTAATACACCGTGTATAATATGTCTGGTAGTTTGGGGTTTGTGAGTTACAGCTGCCAGCTTGGTTCCGATCAAGGTGTTTAATAGGGTAGATTTACCTACGTTAGATCGTCCGACTAGTGTAACAAAACCAGACTTAAATATTGGTTTTTCTATTACGTCTTCGGTTGTTTTTATTTTTTTAGGCATATAGACATAGAGTAGTTAACCTGTTGCGTTATTTCAGGGGTTTGTGTTATAATACTACTGTAATTTCTTATAAAAAGCAAGTCCCCGTCTAAGACGGCGGCCATATCTATGAAAGTTATTCTTTTGCAAAAAATTAAAGGTTTAGGAGATATTGATGACATCAAAGAAGTCGCCGATGGTTATGCGATTAATTTTTTGTTTCCCAAACATCTGGCTGTTCAAGCCTCGCCTTCGGCCGAACACGATTTAAAAGCCAAATTAAAGCGTGTTGCCAAAGAATCAGAATACGAATTGAAAGATCAACAACAATTGGCAGAAAAATTAGATGCGTTAGAATTGGCGATAAAAGCGAAAGCCAATGATGATGGTTTGTTATATGCGGCTATTGGCCCGCAAAAAATAGCCGAATTACTTAAGGCTAAAGGTTGTGCTGTTATAAAAAGTCAAATATTTTTAAAACCAATCAAAGAAGCTGGAGATTACAAAGCTAAAGTAAAGTTGCGCCACGGTTTAGAAGCCGAGGTTAGCATCACTGTCTCCGTCTAAATTTTCCGCCCCCGTTGGCGGATTTTTTATTTAATTTATTATTAATTTTACAATTGGCAATCCTTGTGCTTTTTTCGCTCGCGAGAGCTAAAGGGTGCCCTGTGGGGCACAGCCCGCACAAGAATCACCAATTGTAAAATTTCGTTAACTTATATTATTTTTATTTATTATTTTATAAATTAATACTTGGTTGTTATTTTGTGGGTTATACGCCCAAGGCGTATTCTTTCGCCCTCGCGGGCGAAAAAAGCAAAACAACAACCAAGTATTAATTGTTAGTTAAACTATTTTTTCTATTTATTTTATGAATACAAAATATATTTTTGTTATTGGTGGTGTTTTATCCGGAGTGGGCAAAGGTGTTACCGCCGCCTCTATTGGCCGGATGTTTAAAAACCGAAATTATAATGTTTCGGCCATAAAAATCGATCCATATATTAATGTTGATGCTGGCACAATGAATCCAGTTGAACATGGCGAAGTTTTTGTTACCGATGATGGCGACGAAACTGATCAAGATTTAGGGAATTATGAACGTTTTCTCGATACCGATATTTTTTCCCTTAATTACATGACTACTGGTAGGATTTACAAGAGTGTGATTGAAAAAGAGCGCAGTATGTTTTATAAAGGCAAATGTGTACAGGTGGTGCCTCATATTCCACTAGAGGTAATCAGCCGCATTAAAGCTGCCGCTGAAAAAGCCAAAGCCGAAATTATGATTATTGAAGTAGGTGGCACAGTGGGTGAATACGAAAACATTTTGTATTTGGAAGCAGCCCGTATGATGAAGCTAGACAATCCAGATGATGTTTTGTTTGTTTTGGTTAGTTATATGCCAGTGCCAGGTCATCTAGGAGAAATGAAAACCAAACCAACCCAGCATGCCGCTCGTGCCTTGAATAATTGTGGTATTCAACCTGATTTTATTGTGGCTCGTGGTCGTGAAGCACTAGACAAACCTCGTCGAGAAAAACTAGCCTTCTTTTGTTGGTTACGTTCCGAAGATGATGTTATTGCTGCCCCAGATGTAGACAGTATTTACGATATTCCTGCATTATTTGAAAGTCAAAAATTTCCCGAACGATTATCCAAAAAAATGCATTTTCGTTTAAAATCTGGCCGAGATGTGGCTTGGGATAATTATGTTAAAAAATTAAAAACCGCAAATAAAAAAATTAAAATTGCGGTAGTAGGAAAATATTTTGGTGCCGGTCAGTTTACTTTGGCTGATTCATATATTTCGGTAATCGAAGCTGCCAAACACGCTTGCGTATACAATGGTGCTGTTCCCGAAATGTGTTGGGTAGATTCCGAACAGTTTTCCGCCCAAGGCGGACCCGCCTCGGGCGGGGAAAAGACAAAAAATAAAAATATTAGCATACTTTCAGAATATGATGCCATTATTGTGCCAGGTGGTTTTGGTGAAAGGGGAGTCGAAGGTATTATTATGGCAATTAAATACGCTCGTGAAAATAAAATTCCGTATTTAGGTTTGTGCTACGGCATGCAATTGGCCACTATCGAATTTGCGCGTAATGTTTTGGGATTAACTAAAGCCAACACTGTTGAAATTAATCCAAAAACGCCTGATCCAATTATTCATATTAACCCTAAACAAAAAGAAAACATGAGCCACAATCGTTATGGTGGTACTATGCGTTTGGGGGCTTACGATTGTGTGTTAACCACAGGCAGTCAAGTACAAAAATTGTATGGCACCAAAAAAATCAGCGAACGCCATCGCCACCGTTACGAATTTAACAATGATTACAAAGAACGCATCGAAAAAGCTGGTTTACAATTTGTTGGTATTAACCCCGAACAAAATTTAATGGAAATTATCGAACTCAAAAATCATCCTTATTTTGTTGGTTCCCAATTCCATCCCGAATTAAAATCCCGCCCCTTAAATCCACATCCATTGTTTATGGGATTGGTTAAGGCGGCGTTGAAGAAATAAATTGAAGATAAAAAAACTGTGCATTGCACAGTTTTTTTATCTTCCCTTCATCCCCACCACCACATTCACCGTTCGCAGTATTATCGCTACATCAATTAAAAACCCGCGATTTTTAATGTAGTACAAATCGTATTCTAATTTGCGTAAGTTTTCTTCTATAGTGCCATAGTAATCTTGGTGTAATTGTGCCCAACCCATTAGCCCGGGTTTAATTAAATGGCGTAGTGGATAAAATGGCATAGTAGTAGTAATTTGTTCTACAAATTCTGGTCGCTCTGGCCTTGGGCCAATCAGGCTCATTTCATTTTTTAAAATATTAATAAATTGCGGAATTTCGTCTAAACGTGTACGACGTAAAAATTTGCCTACCTTGGTAATTCGATTATCTTCGCTCATTGCAAATTGTGGTCCAGATATTTCGGCACTGCCATCGGCAGCCAAAACTTTCATGGTGCGATATTTATAAATTGTAAAAGGTATTCGATTGCGCCCTAAACGTGTGTGATGATAAAAAATTGGACCTGAAGAAGTTAATTTAATGGCAATTGCTACAAAAGGAAAAGTGATTAGCCAAATTAATCCCATTAAAACTGCAGCAATGTAATCTACTAACACGCGAACACGGTCGTAGATTTTTTTCTGTTGTTCTTGCAAATTACTCAAAAACCAAGATTCAGAAAAAGTAAACGGGGGAATACGTTTAAAAATTTCTTCGTAAAATTGTTCTAAACGTAAAATCTGGACGTGTTCAAAAAGTTTTGGATATAATTCTTTGGCTAAATTTTTATCTGTACCATATTGTGGGGCAATAACTAACAAGTTAATATTTTTTACATTTAACGCAGTTAAAGAATTGGCTTGCGGAATACTGCTCCATTCGCTTGGCACAGTTTCGTTTGAAGCAACAATTAATCCAATCACCAAATATCCTCGTTGTGGCTCGTTAACTAGTAATTTCATCAATTCATTAACCTCTGGTGTTAAGCCAGCAAAAATAATTCGTGTTTGCCATAATATAAAAATAGGCTACACCAAGTCCCATCCAAATAATCGCTGAAATAATAAATTTTTGATAAAAAGTCCAAGAATTTTTTAATTTACTAATATCATACAATCCAACAATAAACATTACTACCAACGCACCCAAAAACAGCAAACTCATTGGGGTAATTAATTCTTCGATGGTTTGTATGCGAATTTGTTTTTGACGTAGTGATAAAGCCAAAAAAAAGCCTAAATATAGGCCAACCAAATCACCGAGTAGTAAAGTAATTTGTTTTAAGCGTAACACAAGTTTGATTTTAACCTGATTTGTTGTATAATACCTTCCATGTTTACCAATTCATCCTATCATAAATTAGTAAAAAAATCAACCTGGGCGCTAGCAATAGTGGTAATTTTGTCTTTGGCGCCCGCAGCTTTAGCCAAAATCCCAAATGACCCCGAATATGCCCAACAACAAAAAATGTGGGAGCAGGTGGGCGCGCCAACTGCTTGGGACTACGAAACTGGCAGCAAAAGTGTGGTGGTGGCCATTATTGATACCGGCGCCGATACTTGGCATTCTGATTTAGGGACTAATATTTGGCAAAATCAATACGAAATTGCGGGTAATAAAATTGATGATGATCGAAATGGCTATGTTGATGATATAAATGGTTGGAATTTTATTGAAGGCAACAACAACGTGCGCACCAGTGTTTTAGAAGCTGGAGACGACAAAGAAGCAGTGCGCCATGGCACAATAATTGCTGGTATAATAGGGGCGTCTGGAAATAACAATAACGATGGTACTGGTTTAAATTGGCAGGTGCGTATTATGCCACTTCGGGCTGTAGATAGTTCTGGTTCCGGTTTATTAAGTAATATTGCGTTAGCGGTAGATTATGCAGCGGCTAATGGCGCTAATGTAATAAGTTTGAGTTTGGTAGGGAATGCTAGTGATGATAATTTAAGACAAAGTTTACGCCGCGCGTACGACAAGGGAATAGTAATAGTTGCCGCTGGCGGTAATGATCAAAATTATGGTGAAGGGGATTTGGATGTCTATCCAGAATATCCAGTTTGTATAGATAAAGGCGATACAGAAAATTGGATTTTAGGGGTAACATCGGTACGAGAAGATAATACTTTAAGCGGTTTTGCTAATTATGGTTCATGTATTGATTTGGCAGCGCCAGGTAGTAAGGTTTACAGCACCGAGCGTTACGCTCCCGAATATAACTATATTCAAGAATTTGGCGGCCCATGGGTGGGTACGTCGTTTGCTACGCCGTTTGTTGCTGGTGCTGCCGCCTTGCTTAAAGCGGCTCGCCCCGATTGGGCAGCGCCACAAATTATTTCTACTTTGCTAGCCACTGCCGATAATATCGATAATCTTAACCCCAGTTTTAGTAGTAAATTAGGTAAGGGTCGGCTTAATATTGGTGCAGCAATGAAGATAGCAGTGGCCGACAAACCTTTGCCGGGCAAAACTTTAGATAATATTTATTTTATTACCGGAAATTCAATCGGACGCTATAACTTAAATGATAATCAAAAATATTTAGTAAGTAAAATTAATGAGGCTAAATTAATTTCTTTAGATTATGGTGATGTTAATGCCGACAATCAAGAAGAAGTAGTAGTGTTATTTAAACGTGGCTCATATTATTATGTACGCATTTTATCGCAGACAGGAAAAATGTGGCGCGAATGGGCAGTTAATCTTAATGATTATTTAAAAACAGGCAGCCAAATCAAAAAATTATCAGTTGGCGAAAGTGGTGTAAGTCAAAATACCGATGATATTGTAGTTGGACAAATAATAAAGAAAAAATTAACTCTATCTATTTTTAACGATAATCAAAAAATTTATTCTTGGCAAGAAAAAAATATTTCTAGTTTGTCTAGTGTAGATTTGGGCAATGTTTGGGGTGAAGAGGGGGAGCAAATAGTGTTGCTTGGTAGTCAAGGAAACAAAATAAAACAAATAATTATTGATCCAGAAAGTAAAAGTTTTTGGCAGGATGATTTAGGAGTAGTAAACAAAAAATCCCCCTGGCGTATTTGGCTTGGCCAAATCAACCATGGTAATGCACTAGAAATACTTCGTCTGGGAGACAATGGTAAATGGAGTGTGACTGATCGTCGAGGTGCCCCCTTAACCACCGGCCAAGGGGCAAATTTGGCTTTGTAGAGGGACTGGGGGAGGGAATTTACTAAATAAAACGTCATGGGAGGGGTCCAGAATATTATCAATCTTATGAATTTACCAATTTACAACCAAGTCGAAAAATTCGTTATCGATTCTTTTAATAAAATTAATAAATCAGAAGAAATTAAACATTTTTTAAGAACGGTTTATTGGTTAAAAGAATTAAAACCAGATACTGACGAAGCTTTGCTTACCGCTGCGGTATCGCACGATATCGAAAGAGCCTTTAGACAAAAAGATATGGATGACAAAAAAACAGCGGTTGGCTTTGCGGGTGTAGAATATTATAAAACACATGAATTACGTGGTGCTGAAATTGTGGTTGATTTTTTAAAAAAACAAAACGTACAAAATGATTTTATAGAGAGAGTTAGTATGTTAATTTCTCAACACGAAGAAGGAGGTAACGACGATCAAAATTTATTAAAAGATGCGGATTGTATCAGTTTTTTTGAAAACAATGTCTCTTTTTTTGTTAGTGGATCGGAATTAACTGCTAGTAGTGTAAAAAAGGTTAAACATAAACTTGATTGGATGTTTGATAAAATAACTTCCGAACAAGCCGAACAAATCGCCAAACCATTTTACGAAGATGCAATTAAAGTTTTAAATAATAATTAATCTATTTAAAGTAAAAAATATGGGCAGCTATATTGAGCTCAATGACACTCTACAAATTACCGCCGAACAGGGATTTCCAGAAGATATTCTCAATCTTTCAAAACATCAAAGTGATCCGATTAATCTTGAAGATGTATCTGAAAAGATTTTTGAATTTCAAAATAAACCAAAAGCGAGGCTTTACCATTTGCCACCAAACAGATGTTTTTTGGTTCAAAATATTAACGGTAAATGGTTATATTGGGGTAAAATAATAATGATAGAGCAAACTATAAGTAGTAATATTGATGGTGCTCAAACTACTTCCGGTAAATATAAAATTATCGAAATTTACGATCCAGAATACCAAATCCAAATCACCAAGCACGAAACATCAGAGGGTTTGGGTTATTTTTAGAAAGTATTTTAATAATATGTCCGACGAATTAGTCGATATTTGTGACGAATCTAACAATGTTACCAATACTCAGAAAATGAAAAGCGAAGCGCATAAATATGGTTTGTGGCACAGGTCCGCTCATATATGGATTTATAACTCAAAAGGGGAAGTGTTGCTACAATTAAGAGCTAAAGAAAAAGCACTTTATCCAGATGTGTGGGATGTTTCGGTGGCAGGACATGTTGGCGCTAACGAAGACCCTGTTGTTTCTGGACTAAGAGAAATAAAAGAAGAAATTGGTTTAGAAGTCAAAGCAGAAGATTTGCAATTTTTAACTATTAGAAAAGTTGAGATGGTTTACAAAGATATTAATAATAATGAGTTTTATTATATATATCTTTTAAAATTTGATGGGGATAATAATTTTAGTTTACAAGATGAAGAAGTTCAAAAAATTGAGTTTGTTCCTATTAAAAAAATTGAAGAAGATTTAAAAACTAATCCAGATAAATATGTACCCCATGGAGATTATTGGTTTGAAACGATCGATGAAATTAAGAAAAGATTAGAAAAATAATTTTTATGCGAAAAAACCATGCCATTTCCCCCTTATTGTCAACCCTGCTTGGTAATGGTATAATATTTACATCATTTATAACAATTTAATCACCTATGTCCAATCAAATTTTTGAGAAGAAAAACGTACTTGTAACCGGTGGCGCTGGTTTTTTTGGTTCACATTTGTGCGAGCGATTATTAAAAGAAGCCAATGTTATCTGTATGGATAACTTTTCTAATTCTTCGGCCGAAAACATCAATCATCTTCTGCAATATCCCGATTTCGAATTTATTAATTGTGATGTTAACAAACCGATTGATTTAGATAAATTTGATGAATTGGATAAATTTAAAGTAAAATTTCAGGGCATCCAAGAAATTTATCACCTGGCCTGTCCTACTAATCCAAAAGATTTTGAAAAATTAAAATTGGAAGCTTTGTGGTCTAATTCTTCAGCAATGATCAATACTTTGGATTTGGCTGCAAAATATCATGCCAAGTATGTCTTCACTTCCAGTTCGGTCGTTTACGGAGAACCTACAGCCAAGAAACATATTTTTACAGAGAGTGATCAAGGCATTGTTAATCAGTTGTCTGCCCGTGCTTGCTACGACGAAGGAAAACGTTTTGCCGAAACTTGTGTGGAAACTTATTTTCAAATGCATGGTATCGATGCTAAAATCGCTCGTTTTTCTACCTCTTTGTGTTATGTATCCGATATTATTGATGGTTTGGTAAGACTGATGGCAGCTGGTCCAGAGGTACGTTTGGTAAATTTGGGTGGCGATACTATTTATAAAATGGCAGATATTGCCAAACAAATTATTAAACTTACTAACTCAACTTCACAAGTAGTATTTGAAAAACCATTGTTATTCTTAACCCAAAAAGGCGCGCCTGATTTAGCTTATGCTAAAGATGTTTTGGGCTGGATGCCACTGGTGCGATTAGAAGATGGTTTGCAAAAAGCAATTGATTATGTAATTGCCAACAAAGAAGCATTGCTGTTTAACCATTTATAAAATTATGATTTTTGTTGTGGTGCCAGCGTACAACGAAGAAAAGCAGATTGGTCGCGTTGTGCGCGGCCTTTTTGAACACGGATATGGCAATGTTGTAGTAATTGATGACGGATCAACCGATAATACTGTTTCCGAAGCTACTTTAGCTGGGGCTAAAGTATTAACCCACACACTTAATCGTGGTCAAGGCGCGGCTTTGCAAACTGGCAACGAATATGCACTATCGGCCGGAGCTGAAGTAATTGTACATTTTGATGCTGACGGACAATTTAACCCAGCGGATATTGCTGGTGGTATGGAAAAAATTACTAATGGTGGTTACGAAGTAGTTTTGGGGTCACGTTTTCTAGATGGCCGCTCCCAAATTCCATGGTTCAAAAAGTATTTTATTTTACCATTAGCCAGAATTGTTAATCAATTTTTAACCGGAGTAAAATTAACCGATGCACATAATGGCTTTCGTATTTTATCACGTACTGCTGCCGAAAAAATTCAAATTACTCAAGACGGTATGTCTCATAATTCCGAAATTGTTTCTCAAATCTGTGCTTACAATTTAAAATATACAGAACATCCAGTTGAAGTAGTGTATCACGAATTTGGCCAAGGTATTGGGGGAGGAATAAAAAACATTAAAGATTTTATTTTAGGAAAATTTTTAAATTAATTTATGCTTCTTATTCAACTAATTTTACCTTTATTCTTTATTTTTGCGATAACAAAAGTTATTGTTCGTATTAAAGCAACCGAATTGTCTGTAAGGCAGGGGATAGTATGGGTAGTGTTTTGGATTTTAGCAGGGGTTGTTGTGATCGAACCAAACAGCACAATCTATTTTGCTCATTTATTAGGTATTGGCCGTGGCGCTGATCTTATTATTTATTTCGCTTTAGCAATTTTGTTTTATTTATTTTTTCGTCAAACAGTTCAAGTCGAAAAGATGAAAAGAGAAATTACTCAATTAACTCGTCGAGAAACATTAAACAAAAAATAATAATCAATTGTCATCCCGAGCGTAGCCGAGGGATCCCTTAAACTTTTATGTCCGTTCTCCACATTATTCCATCTGCCTTTGAATATTTTACCGATATTAATACGGATGCTTGGAAATGGGTAAATAAATTAAATAAAAAAGGTGTCGACACGGATGTGTTTACTTTGCAATATGGTGTAGTACCTTTCTTGAAAATGGAGGAGAAAGGAAAAGGTAAGAAAAAGTTTGGCACGCGTAATTATACAGATACGGTTTCTATTAACGAGGCAATGGCGGATTGGGATAAATACGAATTAATTCATTTGCACTGTCCATTTTTGGGGGCGGCGGGCAAAATTTTACGTTGGAAGAAACTTAACCCTAGTATTCCGTTAGTGGTTACTATTCACCGCCCAGTTAGGATTGTAGACTTGATTGCTTTAGGTATAAGGTGGTATAATGGATATTACCTACCCAAGATTATTAGAGCGGCCGATATTGTGTGGTATAGGTATAAAGAAGACCGAAAAGACCTTACCGACGACCAGATAGTGAAAGATTTTGTAAATATATACAGTCAATTATTAACTAATAAACAAGATATTTAATATTTAATATTTTACAATATTATGTCAGAAGAAAACAAATCATTTTTTAGTAGTTTGAGTCCAAAAAGTGCTCTTGTAGTTGGTTTAGTGGGCGGGGTATTAGTGCTTTGCACCATTGGTTTTATAGTAATGCTTGTAATATTTTTTGGTGGTAAAGACAACTCCGTTATTTCTAAGCCAATCGCTCAAGCGGCTACCAATCCAACTATCCAACAGCCAGTTACACCAACTGTAGCCAAAGCCGACAAGCCAGTTATCGAGTTATTTGTTATGTCCTATTGTCCTTATGGTTTGCAAATGGAAAAAGCCTATTTGCCAGCCTGGGAATTGTTAAAAAACAAAGCGAATATCAGTATTAAATTTGTTTCTTATGCCATGCATGGCTTAAAAGAAATTGAAGAAAATACTCGTCAGTACTGTATCGCTAAAAATTATCCAGCCAAAGAAATTAGTTATTTGAATTGTTTTACTGGCAAAGATGACTATAAAGGTTGTTTAGCCACTGTTGGTATCACCGAAAGCAGTTTAACTAGCTGTATTAATTCTACCAATGCTCAATACAAAACTTTGGATAAATATAACGATCAAACTACTTGGTTGTCTGGTCGTTATCCAGTTTATCAAATCCATCAAGATTTAAACGATAAATATGGTGTGCAAGGTTCTCCAACCTTAGTAATAAATGGTAAAGAAGCCAGTGTTAGCCGCACCCCAGAAGCAGTAAAACAAGCAATTTGCGCTTCGTTTAATACCGCTCCAGAAGAATGTAAACAAACCTTGTCTACCGCTGCCCCAGCCGCTGGTTTTGGTGGTACCGCTGGTGGTACAGATTCTAATGTTCAATGCGAATAATTAATCGCGATATTTTTATCTTTAACATTAAATTATATGGGTGGATTTAAAAAAGGTTTATTTTTAGGTGGGTTACTTGGTGCCGCCGCTCTGTGGCTTAATGCTACTCCAAAGGGCAAAGAAATGCGGGCTAAATTATTATCCCACTTAGAACCACTGTATAACGAACTTAAAGTTAGTATCAAACAATTAGAAGGCCCCACCAAAGAAATGTATGATGCTTTGGTAGAGCGAGCTGTAGAAGAATATGCTGCCAAGAAAGAAATGGCAGTTGATATGAAGAATATGTTGATTAAAGAATTAAAGAAAAAATGGTCTCAGTTAGAAAAAGAAATTAAAGGATAGAATAGTATAATTAAAAAAGCATCTGTTAAACTTCTTTCCAGTTCATAGGGTGGCGATTAGGGTCTCCAAAGCCAAAAGCAATAGTTTTGCGCACTAAGTGTGAGTTATGTTTTACCATCAAACGTAAATGTTTGCCATCCTGTCCAATTGGGCTGATATCAACAACAGTTAAATTTGTTGCGCTGTATTTTGGTCTTTCGTTATTTTGACCAAAGGGTTCAAATTTTTGTAGAAGATCAAATAGTTTCCAATTAACTTCGTCTAAATCTACTTCAGCATCAATATTAATGTTTGGCGTTAAATCTTTTCCAGCTAATTCGATTTTTGCTTTGGCAATTAAAGCTGTTTGAAATTCTTCCATTATATCGAGAGATTTTAAGGTTAGTCCACAGGCCTGGGGGTGCCCTCCAAATTTATCAAAAAATTCTGGCATTGATTGGAGGGCGCTAATCAAACTAAATTCACTAATACTTCTTCCCGAACCAACTACTTCACCATCGTTAATTCCGAGTACGATTGCCGGTTTACCATATTCATCTTTTAATTTTCCAGACACTAATCCCAAAATACCAGTTGTCCAATTTTTGTTAAAAGCAAATATTATTGGATTTTCGGTTTGGTTAGTTGATTTTATTTGCGCGCGCGCTTCCAAAACACAATTTTCAGTTAATTTTTGGCGATCTAAATTATTTTGGTTTAATTGTTCGGCTAGTTTTAAGGCTTCTTCTTCGCTGGCGGCTAATAACAGCGCACAGGCCGTGTTAGCATGATCCATGCGTCCGGCGGCGTTAAGACGGGGAACAATTTGAAACCCAACCGAAGTGGCGTCGTAACTGCCACGTTTTGGTCGACCTTGTTCGTCGCCAATACCAGCAATAAAACACAGTTTTTGTAAACCTAAGTTGCGAGTTTTGTTAAGTACAGTCAAACCATAACGTGCCAAGGTGCGAGATTCACCAACCAGTGGCACCATATCGCCAATGGTCGCAATCGCTACCAAATCTAGTAACCATTTTTCAAATGCTTCATGAGTTTGTCCGTCGGGCAGTAATTCGGTTTTTTCATGATGTTTTTTTAGTAGTCCGGCTGCTAATTTAAAAGCCACTGCTCCGCCAGCCAACCCTTTGTCTGGATAAGGTTCGCCTGGGACTTTGGGGTGGATAATGGCATCTGCCGGTGGCAGTTCGGCTGGAATACTATGATGGTCAGTAATAATTACTTGCATACCAGCATCTTTGGCGGCTTTAATTTCTGGTAAATTACTAATACCGCAATCACAAGTAATAATCAAATCAATTTTTTGTTCAACAAATAATTTTATAGTATTTAAGTTTATGCCATAACCATCAATTTCACGATGGGGAAGGAAGATATATTTTTTTGGTTTTCAATTGCTTTGTTTATTATTTCCAAAGCGCGCGCCATGTCTTTAAACAAAAACGGATCATGAATATCGGCAATATAGTCGGGATTTAAAAACTCATCAATTTGTTCTTGAGTTTTTATATCTCTATTCCAAAGCAATCGTAAAACCGTCGGTGGTAATTCCGGATGTTCGGTTACAAATTCTGCTGGTGGCTGTGGTTGTAAAATCCAACGTTTCATAATTATTTTTTAAATACTTTTTTCCAAGTAATACTTTTAAAATCCCAATACGAATCTGCCAAAAAAAGTGTAAAAACAACAAACAAAATATCAATTGTTAAAAAATCACGAGCGGGGATTGGGGTAGAATAAGTAAGAAACAAGCTTGTGCCTAGTATTATCCAATAAACTAATGTTTTACCGGTTAAACTTCTTCGTTCGTGTATGTTTATTGTATTTCTAACTTGCCAAAGATAAATAGTATAAAGCAAAACAATTGGTCCAGCCGCATACAATTCGTAATCGTGTGGATCTACACCAAAATATTCTAGTCCTAAAAATGCTAGCCAAATAATAACAGTTACTGCAAAGAAAAGAAAAATAATATCCAATTGATATTTACGAAGTATTTGCATAAAAAGTTAATTATTGGAAAGCTGGTAATATCGTAAAAAACACCATGGCAATAATACCAATAATTGCTACTACTGCCCAAAGTGATTTAATAGTTTTGTGTTTCATATAGTGATAGTTATAAAGTTAATAAAGTAATATGTTTTTTAGTTTGCTTTACAAACTTTAAAAACTTTATAACTTTACAAACTTCGTTTTATCTTTTTAACACCGCCAAGTATGTTTCGGCAGGGATATCAATTTTTCCATGCGACAACATACGTTTCTTACCTTTTTTCTGTTTTTGTAAAAGTTTTAATTTACGGGTATAGTCACCGCCACTCATTTTGGCTAACACATCTTTGCGTAAGGCCGACAATCGTTCGGAAGCAATAATTTTTCCACCAATCGCGGCCTGAATTTTAACCACAAATTGTTGTTTGGGTAAGGATTCTTTTAAAGATTCAACAATTTTTTTACCAACGTGGTAGGCTTCGTCACGCCAAGCCAAAATCGACAGTGCTTCTACTGGTTCATCGGCTACTAAAATATCCATCTTAACTACGTCGGTTGGTTTATAGCCAATGTATTCATAATTCATTGAAGCATAACCCGAAGTAACTGTTTTTAGTTTGTCATAAAAATCAGTTACCAAAGCTGCCAAAGGAATTTTGTAATGTAATACTGCTCGCTGATCCGATCCAGCACTTAAATATTCGGTATTTACATATTCGCCTTTGCGTTCGGTTACTAAAGCCATTACATTGCCTACATAATCTTTTGGGGTAATTACATCTAGCGTCATCCATGGTTCGGAAATTTCTTTAATATGCCCTGGGTCGATCATTTCTTGGGGGCTATGGATAGTAAATTCATCGCCGTTAGTTTTTACAATTTTATACGCTACACTTGGTACAGTAATAATTAATTCAATATCAAATTCACGTTTTAATCGTTCCTGAAAAATATCCAAATGTAACATTCCCAAAAACCCACATCGAAAACCAAAACCAAGTGCCTGAGAACTTTCGGGATCATAGGTTAAAGAAGAATCACTTAATTTAAGTCGGTCAATCGCATCGCGCAAATCTTGATAAGCGTCGCCTTCTTTTGGAAAAACGCCAGCAAATACCATTGGTTTAACTTCTTTGTAACCAGGCAGGGGAGAAGTGTATTCTTGTTTGTGGCTAATTAAGCCAATTGTGTCGCCCACACGACAATCGCGCACTTCTTTTAACCCAGTTACAATATATCCAATTTCGCCATTTTTTAAATCTGGAGCTGCCTTAAATTTTGGTGTGTAGTAACCAACTTCTAAAGTATCGGCCGCCACATCACCAGTCATTAAATATATTTTTTCACCTTTTTTTAATTCGCCATCCACAATACGTACTGCTGCCACTACACCACGATAATCGTCGTACATAGAATCGAAAATCAAAGCGCGCATTGGAGCTGTAGTATTATCTATTGGCGCAGGTACACGTTCGACAACTGCTTCTAAAATTTCATCAACACCCACACCAGTTTTGGCCGATGCTAAAATAATATCTTCTTCTTTGCAACCAAGTAAATGAATAATTTCTGCCTTGGTTTTTTCGACATTGGCAATTGGCATGTCGATTTTATTGATTACTGGAATGATAGTTAAATTTTGTTCGATAGCTAAATACAGGTTACCAATCGTTTGAGCTTGTACACCCTGAGTAGCATCTACTAAAAGAATTGCTCCCTCAACTGCAGCCAAAGAACGTGAAACTTCGTAGTTAAAATCCACATGTCCAGGGGTATCAATCAGATTTAAAATATATTTTGAATTTAAATTTTTGGATTTTTTTAGAATTTCAGATTTCGGATTTCGGATTTCGTATAACATTCGCACCGGTGTTAGTTTAATCGTAATTCCTCTTTCACGTTCCAAATCCATAGAATCTAGTAATTGGCTTTTCATGTCGCGTGTTGATACCGTTCCGGTTAATTCCAAAAGTCGATCCGCCAAAGTGGATTTACCATGATCAATATGGGCAATAATGCAGAAATTTCTAATATGTTCAGTCATAATTTAATCTTTTAATTCTAGTACTTCGTTGGTGTTAACGTTAGTAAACTTTAACCAACGCTTGGCAAAGCTTTCTTTAAGTTCTAAAAATTCGGGTACTTTTAATAAATAACAAATACTGCCATAAATTCCAATACCTACTAGCCCAGCAATTAGTCCTTGGCCAAAAATTCCCCAAAAATAATCCTGATTAAAAATTTTAGCAAGCGGATATTTTAAAATTTGTACAACTATTCCCATTGCCAATGCCGCAATTGATATTTTGTAAATAAGTGGCATTATTTTATTTTCTGCCAAAGAATGTAAATGTTGACGTAGCGCTACCACTAGCATTATTAAATTTATTAGCGCACCAATTGAAGTGGCCAGAGCCAGCCCTGCCACACCTAGTGGTTTCATTAAAAGTAGGGCAGCAATAATACAAATTAATTCGGCAATCACACCAATAATAAATGGTGTTTTGGTATTGGACATTGCATAAAAAGCACGAGCTAATAATGGAATAAGAGCTTGAGCCACTAACCCTAAAGCAAAAAAGGCCAATGCATCAGCGGTGTTAATTGTGGCGTTCCAATCAAAAGCCCCAGTACCATAAACAACCCGAACAATCTGGGCGCGAAGCAATAAAATTAAAATTAAAATTGGGATAATTAAGAATAAAATTTTACGAATTACCCCAGACAAATAGTCGATAAATTGTTGCTCGTTATTTTCGGCAGCTGCAGCCGATAATAGTGGAAAAATTGCCAAGGCAAAGGGAATACCAATAATGCCAATTGGTACGGCTTGTAGGTTGTTGGCGTAATTATATACCGCAATACTGCCAGCCGGCAAGAGTGAGGCCAACATAGTTACGACTATTTGGTTTAACTGGGTAATAGCAACACCCAAAGTGCGTGGGATCATTAATTTACCAATTAGTCGTGTTTCTGCGTCTTTTAAATTAAAATACCAATGCCAGCGCCAGCCAGCTTGGTAAGCACCATATGTTTGGATGCTCGTATGTAATGCAGCACCCAAAACTACACCCCAAGCCAATCCTTGCTCTCCCCACAACCACACAAAAAAAGTGGCGCCAATGATAATACCAAAATTGTAAAAAGTAGGAGCAAGTGCATACAAAGTAAAACGGCGTAAAGATTGCAAAATGCCGCCAGTAATCATGGATATACCAAGTAGTAGTGGTGATAAAAACATAATACGCGTAAAACTAATTACGCGTGCCAGATTTTCTCCGGTAAATCCGGGAGTAATAATTTTGGATAATGGGGCAGCGAACAATATTCCTAAACCACATAATACTATCAAGCTAACAGCCGCAATGTTTAAAATATTGTTGGCTAGTTTCCAAGCTGGTTCGTGGTTATCTTTATTAGTAGTTAATAATTTTGTAAAAGTGGGGATAAAACCAGCAGTAAGAGCCCCTACAATTAAAAGATTAAAAATTAAATCTGGAATTTTGAAAGCAGCAAAATAGGCGTCGGTAATTGGGCTGGCGCTGTAATAGTGGGCTAATACACGGTCGCGAACTAGCCCAACCAATCGTGAAATCAAACTAGCCGACGCTAGAATAATCGCCGCTCCTGTTATTGTTTTAATTTGAGTGTTTAGAATTTTAAGCATGTTACTCTTTTCATTCTTTGTCTGGCAAATTTACTGTTAGAATGGCATACGGTGTGCCCGGCGCAATAGTTTCATCGCCTTCGGCATAAAATGATCCGCTAATACCATCAACTCGGCTAAAAGAAAATTGTCGCACCGCTTGGCCTTCTGATTCTACATCAATTGTAAAATTCTTTTTAGCTAATTCTTTTTTGTAATATCCCACCACAAAACTTGGTTCGGCATCAATATTTTGCCACTCGATTTGAATTGTATCGCGATGGTCGCCAACTGGGGCAGAAATAACTTTCCATAAATTTTTTACTAAACTACTTTCTTTGTTGATAGTAGAATTAGCAGTTTCGCCTGTGTCTTTATTCATGGTAAGTAAAAGTGGAGAAAGGATAATTTTTGGGAACAGAGCGGCAATTTCGATGCCACGATTTTTATATTTTCCGGAGATAAAAGTAATACTTTGAATATTGTCTGGATCGTAAACAATAATATCGGCTGGAAATTGCGAGGGAATAGTTTTTAAAGTGGTAGGACCAGGGCCAACGTAAAAACGTAGAGCCACAATGCCAGCAATAATAAAAAATACAATACAACCACAACCGGTAAAACAGGTGCGTTTGTAAGAGTGTTTTCTGGTAAGTTCTTCAAGGGGCGGTTCAACGATTTCGATATTGTCTATATTTCGGCGCATGGATTAAAATTATTGCTCATTTCTATATCAAATTATATCATCATTTTGTTTGTTTGTATAGCCCGCTATGTGCTATAATATACGTGTTCTTAAACCTATGTTTTATGTATATTACTTTTTATGGTGCAGCCGGTGGAGTTACTGGCTCTTGTAGTTTAGTAGAGGCTAATAATAAAAAAATTCTAGTAGATTGCGGTATGTACCAAGGTAGTGATTTTAATGAAGGTAAAAATAGCGATCCATTTGCTTTTAACCCCAAAGAATTAGAAGCTGTAATTGTTACACATGCTCATTTAGACCATACCGGCCGTTTGCCAATTTTAATTAAGAATGGTTTTGCTGGTAAATTTTTTGCTACTCCTGCCACGATTGAGTTAACAGAATTGATTTTAGAAGACGCGTTTTCTATAATGACCTACAACAATCGTAAATTTGGTTCGCCGATTTTATACGAGCAAAGTGATATTGCTGGTGTGATGCAGCAATTTAAATCAGTTGATTATTATGAAGAATTTTCTTTATCAGAAGGTATAAAATTTAAGTTTTATGAAGCCGGGCATATTTTTGGGTCAGTATTTGTTGAAATAAATTCAGAAGGTAAAAAGGCGGTATTTTCTGGAGATGTAGGCAATATTAATGTGCCAATTTTAAGAGATACGGATGTTTTGCCAGATAATATTGATGTTTTAGTATGCGAATCTACTTATGGCGATCGGATACACGAATCAGCAGTAGCCCGTCAAGCATTAATTGAGCAATTAGTTTCCGAAGCAATTACTCGGGGAGGGGTTTTAATGATTCCATCTTTTTCTTTAGAACGTACCCAAGAATTATTATATGATTTGAATGATTTAATTGATCGAAAACACGAATTAGCTTCTGCGCCAATTTTTTTAGACAGCCCATTAGCAATTGGAGCAACTAGAGTGTATAGGCATTTTACACGTTATTACGATAAAGAAGCAGCTAAATTTTTTAAAGAAGGAGATGACCTATTTGATTTTCCTGGTTTAACTTTAACCGAAACAAGAGAAGAATCCAGACGGATCAATCAGGTGCCTAATCCAAAAATAATTATTGCGGGGGCTGGCATGATGAATGGCGGGCGTATTTTACACCATGCTATACGTTATTTATCTGATGAACGTAATACTTTACTTATCATTGGTTATCAGGCATACAATACTTTGGGGAGGAGAATTTTAAACGGAGAATCGCCGGTTAATGTAATGGGTGAGCAAGTTCCGGTGCATTGTAAAGTAGAAGCGATCGGTGCGTTGTCGGCCCATGCTGATCAAGCAAAATTATTAAGTTGGATTACTGGTGGCAAGATGCTTCCTAAAAAAGTTTGTTTAAATCATGGCGAACCGCATGCTTCCGAAGCTTTAGCAAAACTTTTAAAAGAGAATTTTAATTTAGCGTCTACTGTGGTAAGTGAAGGGTTCCGATTGGAAGTATAAAATAATAATAAATACAAAAATCCGGCTAGATAGTCGGATTTTTGTATTTAGTCTCCCCGGCATCGCCAGATAAATTAAAAATTAACTTATCTGGCGATCGTAGCCGGGGAGGGGCAGCTACAATCTTGCAGTCAGCCTTCTTCGACAGTCACAGTGTGGGTGTTGAGCGGCCACTTATCTCCTGGAAGAAACACCGTACTAGTCGCATTGGCGCCGCTTCCATTCTGCGTAAGCGTACCTACGATCCACCCGCTGCTGCCAACCTTTACTCGGAAGAAGTCGCATTTTGGTACGTAACCGTTGGCGAGCAGATCACGTAGTTTGGTTTTGGCAGGGTCGTATCCTTCAGGGGGAAGGATGCCAACAAACCGTTCAAGAACGAGTACGGTAACTTCCGTTTTTTTCTTAGGCATCATACCTCTTCCACCCTCCCAGGTTTTAAGATTGTAACTGGCGCTCATATTATTTGATTATTTAAGAATTGTCAATAGTTTAAAGCAGTAATTTGGTTGCTGTTTTTTTGTTAATTTTATTTAATAAAACAGTATTTATCTATAAAAAAATAGTTATGAAAATATACTTATCCACACCTTATTTTTTTTGCTAGAATAAGCCAAGAAAATTAGGTATTTTAATGGTAAAAGGTGTTGACTAGTGTTTATAAGTGGTGTAAAATGGATTGTAGTGGTGATGAGTGGGGAATTATATTATTATGTTTATTGGAGAATATCAGCACAATCTAGATGATAAAGGCAGACTAGCCATTCCCGCCAAGTTTCGTTTTGAATTAAAAAAAGGAGCAGTAGTAACTCGCGGTTTAGATAATTGTTTATTTTTATACACTAAAAAAGAATGGGAAAAGTTAGCAGAAAAATTAGCCGCTTTACCAATCAGTCAAGCTAACAGCCGAGCTTTCGCCAGGTTAATGTTGGCCGGAGCAATGGACGTAGAAATAGACAAACAGGGCCGAGCAATTTTGCCAGAGTATTTACGTATTTTTGCTGGTTTAAAAAAGAATGTGGTAGTAGCCGGTTTGTATAGCCGTATCGAAATCTGGGATACCGATAAATGGCAAAGTTATAAAACCCAAACCGAAACTAATAGCAACGAAATTGCAGAAAAAATGGCCGAACTTGGAGTTTAATTTTAAAAAATATGCGTCACATCCCGGTATTGTTAAACGAAGTTTTGGAGGGTTTAAACCTAAAGCCGGGCATAAAAGCAGTTGACTGTACTTTGGGTGATGCTGGTCATGCCGAAGCGATATTAAATCAAATTGGAACAACCGGAAAACTACTCGGAATTGATGCTGATCCGGAATCGTTATTACGCGCCAAAAGAAATTTATATAATTTTGCTGATCAATCTATATTTGTTCGTGATAACTTTGTTCATTTAAAACAGATTTTAGAAAAAAATAATTTTACACCAGTACAAGCTATTTTGTTAGATCTTGGATGGTCTACACCGCAGTTTAAAGAACGGGGCAGAGGTTTTAGTTTTGAAGGTGACGAACCGTTGGATATGAGATATGGAGATGAAATTCGAAATACAAAATCCGAAATACGAAATACGACTGCGGCGAATATTTTAAACGAGTATACTGCTGCAGAATTAAATAAAATTTTTCATCAATACGGGGAAGAAAAATTTAGTCAAGAAATTGCCAGTGCGATTGTAGAAGCCAGAAGAATTAAACCGTTAGAGCGTACAGGTGAATTGGTAGAAATAATTTTGCAAGTTTATCGTAATAAGTTACATTCTACCAAAGAAATCCCTTGGATTGGTGGTATTCATCCAGCCACAAAAATATTTCAAGCTTTAAGAATAGAAGTAAATCAAGAGTTGGAAGTTTTAAAACAAGTATTGCCTCAAGCGCTAGAAGCTTTGTCGGTTGGGGGAAGGTTGGCAGTAATTACGTTTCATTCTTTAGAAGACAGAATAGTCAAACAATATTTTCAGACAGTACAAAACAAAATAATTAAATTAATAAACAAAAAACCAATCATCGCTAGCGAAGAAGAATTAAAAAATAACCCCAGCTCTCGTAGTGCAAAATTACGAGTAGTAGAAAGAATTTAATAATATTAGTTCGCAGTCAATAGTTTATAGTCAATAGTAATTTTAAATTAAAAAATCTCACTCTATGTCTATCAAACGCCAAATCCAATCTCATTATAAAAATTTATTAAATTCGATTCATTCAATCGAATTACCAGCTTGGCTTACCAGTTTGCCTTTGCGGGTTGGTTTGGCGATGATAGTTGTAATGTTGTCGTTAGCCTATGTTACCCAAGTAAGCGATGCGGCCACTACTGGTTATCAAATTAATGATTTAGAAAAAAGAGTAAGTAATTTATCCGAAGAAATTCAGGGTTTAGAGATAAAAGTAGCCGAGAATAGTACTTTGTCTAGTATTCAAACTCGTTTATCTTCTACTAATATGATTGCAGTTACTAAAGTTAACTATCTTTCCGTTTCGGGCGCAGCTATGGCTCGACGTTAATTATTCTATCAACAGGCACTAACTTATAGTTGGTGCTTTTTTAATATTTTTATGATATAATATGTGGGTAAGAAATCATAATAAGATACTATGTGGGTATTAGTGTTTCAGCGTATTTTTATTGATGCTTTTTTGGACATGATTTATTTCCCGGTTTGGTGGTATACCGGTGGGGTTAAGCATGCAATAATTTGGTGTTTTAATTTGTTTAAAAGTGGTAACGAAATTTTAGCTCCCAGTTTGTGGTTGCAAAATATTTTTGTACCAATGTTTGGTCAATGGGATTGGCAGGGTCGGATTATTAGTTTTTTTATGCGTTTAGCACAAGTAATTGGTCGTACTTTTGCTTTGGTGGTATGGTTTATAGTATGTTTGGCGTTATTTTTTGTATGGTTGTTGTTACCGGTATTAGTAATTTATAGTCTTTATTTATCAATTATAAAATAAGGTAGAGACCTAAAACAGACAGCTTTTATTATGAAATTTGAAACACCCCAACCAATTAATCTTCTAATCTGTCCGAATTGCAAATCAACCGGTTCGATTGGTTTAAAACGTTGCCCCGAATGCCAAGGTATGGCGATGGGTCATTTTACCCGTGGCAGATTTTTGTTTTGGAGTTATCCTCTAACCAGATTCCATTTATTGTTACAACATGCTCGACGAATTTTTAACAAAGTTCGGTTAAGTTTGTGCTTAATTTTTGGTTTGGTAATGTGGTTAAGTGCAATTTTGTTAATTTGGCGGGGGCATTATTACCTGGGTTTATCAATAGATTTTAGCACTTGGCCTGGATTTTATTTTAAATTATCCAGTGGTATCAAATTTTTATTTTGGTTTGGTATGTTGGGCTGGATGTATGTTTGGTCGCGTTTAATTCGTGAAAAACAAATCGAAGGCGAAGTAGAACATCACGATTATGATGATGAAAATAAACCCAGCCATTTGCCGCCAGCTTGGAATACTTGGCTCGAAGCTTTAAAAATTAAACGTAAATTGCGCCATAATATTGCTGACACTTTTACTATTGAAGCCCAAACAGTTTTAGGTGAAGCTTATCGAATGGCCGATAAAAACGGTTATGAGGCACTTTTACCAGTCCATCTTTTTTATTCACTACTTTCATTCAATCGAATCAGTAATATTTTTATTCGCCTAGGTGTCCCAACTAGCACAATTCAATCCAAGTTAACACCACTATTACAAACCGGTGGACATCGTGATCCAAAAGATAAATTTAGCATGCCGCTTCCAGCACCAGAATTGCAGCAAATAATTTTTCAAGCTTATGAATCCGCTTACCAGGCGCATCAAGAATATGTTAGTGTTACCGAATTGTTATTAGCCACAGTAATGGGCACACCAGCGCTACAAGAAATTTTATATGAT
>LBTN01000023.1 GCA_000992085.1 Candidatus Magasanikbacteria bacterium GW2011_GWA2_37_8
TGTTTGGATAGCTGTACTAATTTGCTGCGATCTCATCTCAAAAAAATTGCCTGCAAACAAGCCAATTTCAGTTTGATTAATAGACGCATCTTTTGATATGACTCCGAGGTTAGCCGATTCACCATCTGAAACATTGCAATCGCAGGCATCTGCTTTAACATATGAACCTATAATACACTGCTCGCCTATTAATCTATCTACCCCTAATCCCATACTATCCACATCACAAACTTTTGCCTTACTATCAAAATTTATAACAATTTCAGTTTGATCATATTGGATTGTAAAAAAAGACCAAGCAGGAGAACACGATGTAACAGTATGTACTGCACCAGAACCCTCATCAGGGGCTACATAATAATTAGTAAAATTACATTTACAATAATTACTAGCACTAGCACAAGCCGGATCTTTAAAAGAGACGGCCAGAACATTGGTTTTAGCAAACAACAAAACACCCGCCACCAAAAAAACAAATAACAAAAACTTTTTCATACTCTACTACAATAAAAATTGAGTTTGAACCCCCAAACTTTCGCCTAAGAAACTTACTAATAGGTAGGCACTAAAGGTAATAGCTAAACCAATTACCGCAGCAACAATAATCTGGGTACCTTTTTTAGTTTTTTCGGCAGAACCACCCGATAAAATCATAGTAAATCCACCATAGATGAAAAACAATAATGCTAAGGCGCCGACAATACCAAACAAATAACGCGCAACATTTATTAACAATTGTACAAAAATTGAAACATTGCGACAGGGAGAATCTGGCGGCAAAGCATCATCTAAAGCACAGGTAGGAATAAAAACACTAGTCCATCCGCCAGTATCGCGACTAAAAGTAATCGCCGCTCGTTGGGTTGCGTCTTTGTTTTTATCCCATACTGTTAACGCATCTTTACAAGCCTGTTCACCATTATCAGCTCCAGAATTAAAAAATTCACACTTATCCCAATCGGTATTTACTGCTTTTATCGCCTGACAAGCTTCTGCACTACTAATTGAAGAACATTGCCTATTGGCTTTAGTAAGATCAAACGCCGTATCGGTTTTTGCTTTACTTAAATCAGTAGAACAAAAACACCAACCTGCCGCAAAAGCAGATTTGGGGATAGCCAAAAACACCAAGAAGAAAAATCCAACCGCTAATATTTTTGTTTTTAACATAAAATATTTTTACAACGTCTGATTTACTCGCGACGCTGCCCTGTTTAAAATATTTTGTTTCCATAGCCCAGCCTGATCGGGATTTGGTATTGGTTGCAACCATTCGTGCAACATATCATCAATAGCTCTGGTTGCTCCAGAATAATCACGGCCACGATACCAATTATCAGCTACCAAAAGTTGAGAAACAAACGGGCTTAGTTCTAAATTTTCTTTTTGACTATTAATATACGCCCGCACTGCTGTTGGTCGACCGGTTACATCTAAATATTCTTTTACCGAACCGGAATGGGCCAGATAATCAATCAAACCCCAAGCTTCATTTTGTTTGGTAGATTTTGCTACCACTGCTTGCACCCAATAATTTGCCACATTAACTGGCTGTTCTGGATTTAATTGAAATAATGGCAAAACACCTAAATTTAATTGTGGCGCACGCGCTTTAATAACTGGCAAATGATAACTATAGCCAAAGAAAAATCCAACCGAACCATTTACAAACCGTTCTAAGGCACTGTCCATACTTTCGTCCCAAGCATAGGTATCGCGACTGGAATTGGCAAAATCGGTATAAAAGTTTAACACCGACATAGCTGGCGAATCGGCACCACGATCCATATTGGCTGGTGTATAATTAAACACTGCCTGACCAGAATTACCTACAAAACCAACGTTACTTTGTTTAAACAAAATATACAATAAATCATCACTGTTTGGAATATTGTTGCCAGTGCCAAGCGCTGTACCAGACTGGATAATCTTTCCAGTTTTTTTATCATACTTAGTAATTTTCTTTACAGCTGACTGGAATTCATCCCAATTTTTTGGCGGCTCGGCTATACCAGCACGATCGGCCAAATCTTTGTTATAAAAAACTGCCATCGTATCCAAAGATAAAGGCAGCCCAAAAATCCTACCATCTAAAACAACATCGTTTTTAATAACTTTAACATATTCTCTGTCTAGCCCGGCCAAATCAACCATCGAACGCACTTGCGGAGTAATTATGGTATTAACACCACTTAATGTGGTTTTTTCATAACGAACTAAGGTATCGTTTACCGATACTGGCATTGGCGCCAATTTACTTTGATAAGCACGAAGCTCGCGATTATTAATTGAAATAATATCTGGGCCCCGATCTTCGGCCAAAGCTTCGATTAAGCGTTGATAAATTTCGTCGGCTCGTAGTTGACGAACATTAACCGTAATATATGGCCGATCCGCTTTGTATTTGGCAATTTGGGCGCGCAAAGCGTCGACATCATCAAACACTGTCCAGTATTCTAGCGTTACCGCTTTGGTAGCTTGTTGTTCAGTGGTGGATAACCCCTTACAACCAAAACCCATGGTTGTAACCAAACTTAATAACAAAACAAAAATTGCTGTTAATTTAAATTTTTTCTGCATAATCTGAATTTAATTAAAAATTCGCAGATATATTATACCACACTCTTCAAATATTTCCTAAATTCTTTTCCAATCTTATTATCTCGCAAAGCAAAATCTACATTGGCTTTGAGGTAACCGATTTTAGAACCAGTATCATAATAGGTGCCATCTACCAAACAAGCATAATATGGACGTTTTTTTAATACTTTAGCGTTAGCATCTTGCAACCACAATTCTCCACCTTTACCAAGTTTGGTTTTTTCTAAAGCTTCAAAAATATCTGGGGTTAAAACAAATCCACCCAAGCTGGCCAAACGAGAAACGGCTTTTTCTGGACCCGGTTTTTCTACTAAATTTTTAACCTGAAAAACATTATTTTCTACCTTTACACCATCAATAATAGCATATTTGGTAGTGCCTTCGTCGTCGGTTTTGTAGGCAGTAATTACCGGGTCGCCATATTTTTCGTAAACATCAATTAATTGTTTTAACTGTGGTTTTTTTGGACAGTAAAAAAATTCATCTCCCCACATTACCGCAAACGGTTCGTCGCCAATAATATCTTTGGCGCACAAAACTGGGGTACCATTGCCATACGGTCCTTTTTGACGGATAAAAATAAAATTAGCTAAATCGGCAATTTTTTTAACTTCTTCGGCCATTTCGGTTTTGCCTTGTTTTTTTAATAAATTTACTAATTCGTAATTTGGACTAAAATGATCTTCCACCGCTCGTTTGCTTGGACCGGTTACTAAAATAATATCAGTAATCCCCGATCGTACTGCATCTTCTACAACATACTGAATAATTGGCTTGTCTACTACTGGCAACATTTCTTTTGGTTGAGCTTTGGTAGCAGGTAAAAACCGAGTACCAAGACCAGCCACTGGAATAACAAGTTTACGAATTTTTTGGGACATAATATTGAATTTTTAATTTAAAATTTTTAATTTTTAAACAATTTTTTAATGTCTAAATTTTAAAAATTAAAAATTACAAAATTAAAAATTAACACTTAGATTATACCTCTTCCTAAATTTTCCTGCAACTTTATAATCTACAAACTTACTTCTTCCCAACTAACCAAATTATACATCTGCCCCACCGGAAAACCTGGTGGCGGGCCATATGTAAGATTGGCGTCGTAGGTAGAATTGGTAGTTAAATATCCCGAAACCACCGAACCACCACCCGACACCCAGCTCCATGTCCAAGTGCCAGCCGATATTATAGAACCATAAGTAATTAAACTGGTTTTTTTATTACCAGGATAATAATAACGTTTGGTAGCACCATTTTGCGCTAAAAGCGCCGCATCAATTTCTAAATTATCTGGCGAGTTATATGGTATTAAAATATCCTTTTCACCAATCAAACCCAAAACATGACCATTATCTTTGGACAGATATAAAATATTACCATTAATAATAATTGATTTACCGGCAGCAGTACCCACTGTTGCTCGGCCATTTACCGTTCCGTCTACCCATACCATATCATCTATATAAATATACCCATTATCCGGCATATCATATATTATAGCCGACCCTTCTGTTTTTATATCAATACAATACCAAACATATTTATCATCATCCACATCTTGTCCGCGATAACAATTAGTAGTTAAAACTTTAGAAACATTAATTTTACCATCATTTCTAAATTGCAAATGCCAACCTTCTTTTCCCGAAGACGATAAAAATAAACCACCATCTACTGCCCCATCTTTAATACCACTTAATTTGGCGGTAACAATCGTAAAATCTTTAGCTGGCATTGGAAAACTCCAAAAATCAACTGGTCCGCCCGACCCCCAAATGCCTGGTTTAATTTGATTACCACAACCGAGATGCTCTTTACAGATATAGGTTGGCACTGCCGAAGTAATGGTTGCATCACCAACACCATCGTAGCGAATACCGCCATTAGCATGAAACTTACCGTGGGTAACTTCGGTATCGCCAATCCAAACATCTGTATTTGTTAAAAACGCATAATCAGTTAAAGCGGGAAAACCAAGTTTTACCCGAAGAGTACGACGGCTATTTGGTTGAATATCCAGCCAGCCAGTTGATTCGATTATAACAATAGTAGAAGTGGTCGAGGGCGGAGTGATATTTAAAGAAAATTTACCAATTATATCACCATCTTTATCCTTATAATCATGAACGTACGGCCCAGCCACACCAGTACCATCTTGAAAATCATTTTCATTATGTGCTAAATGCCAACGATAGTAATTAACGCCAGCCTCCGCAATTTGAAAAGCCATTTCGCGATTATGTTTGTGCACCGATGCCCGATTTTCGACAATTGCATAGCCAGTTACCCCCATTACAATTAAAGTAAAAGCAATGGTACCAAAAACCATGGCGAACAAAAGCATCGAACCCCGACTGTCTAAAGAAATTTTTTTGACTAATTGTTTTATATTTGAAAACATTGGGTTTTAAAATTTTTAATTTCTAATTTTAAATTTTTAAATAATCACCAAATTTTTAAAAAATAAAACATTAAAAAATTATTTAAAAATTAGAAATTCACTAATTACTTTTTAAATTTCTAATTTCTGTTTTAGCTTCGATATAAAACGGGGCAGGTGAAACATTTGGTTTTTCTTCTAACATCAAACTAATACCAGCTACTCGAATTTTGGTAATATCTACTGGAAAACTAAGCGGGGTAGAAGAAACACTACCAGTATAATCTTGATCATAATAATAAAAAACTGTGGTAGTGCCATTAGCGACATCATGAGCCACTTCGGTAATTACTTCATTTGCTAAATCATATATTAATGGCGTGCCTGTTGGTTTGGTTACTCCTTTTTTTAAAGTTTTACTATCCAAAAAATATCGCACCCGTTCACGCCAAGAATCTAAATCAATATTACTATAAAAAATTACCTGATGGCTTTCTGCAACCTCGATTGGGTTGGCGCCAATACTAGAACCAGTAGCCCGACGAATTTCGTTGATAAAATCTTGTACTACTTTGCGCCCTTCACTTTGAGTTTTTAACTGTTCCCACACTACATCCCGCCCATGCATACTCCATAAATACAAATCCATTATCCCAGTAATCAGTAACGCAAAAATACTGATAGCAACAACAGCCTCGATTAAAGTGAAACCTTTTTTACTATTTTCTCTTTTATCAAAATTCATAATTATCTCGAACAAAATTGTTAAACTGTTAAATTGTTATTTTTCACCCAGCAATTTAGCTATTTAACAATTTAGCAATTTACTCAACGGTAGACAAATCTACCAATTCCTCCATATTCCCCGAAACTTCAATATCACCACTATTCGTAGTATAGCCCAAATGAGAAACTTCTAGCGTATAAGTACCGGCCGACAAACTACCAAAATATACTTGGCCTGGTGGAGTACAAGCGTTGGTATAAGTAAAAGAAAATTCCGAAACAGTTGGGGTGTAACGCGTATTAGCAGTGCTTAAATAAATTTTATAACGAAAATATCGTTCACCAGTATGCTCATCCCACACAACGGTATTGGTGGCAGTATAATAGGTAGAGGTAGAGCCATCTGGCCCTTTAAAAATCCAACTGGCTGGCGAACTGGAATTACTGGTTGCCAATTGCACAAGAACCGGATTAGCACCAGCTTGTGATGGTTGGGTTAACGGTTGCCAAATAATATTCCTAAAAGTCACATCAGTGCCAACATCAAAAGTAGATGATTCTAAAATTCCATTATTAACATAGTAACTACCACTTTTACGTAATTTAATATCACCTGCAGGAGAATTTTTTTCAATATCACCATTATCACTCCAATATTTATTCTCTATCGAAAAAACTGCTTGGCCACTTCCCCCCGACCAATCGGTTTGGCGTTGATAGCCTAGGTCGGTAGTTAAAGTAGAATTATAACCAGAACCAGTTAAACGCACAGAGGTATCAGACAATGGTAATTTTGTACCAGAATCACGCACTTCAACTAACAAAGAATTAGCAGTGTATGGACGTAAAACTAAAGTAACATCCTGAGTTAAACCGGGAGATAAATAAACCGGCGACATTGGCGTACTACCACCAATTTTGTAAGAAGACCCGATAGTATTAAAATGATAATAATCCCATTCACGATTAGCCAAAGTGTAATTACCACTACTATCGGTAGTAATATTTTGACTAAATTTATAAACACTAGGATTTAAGCCAACTGTCTTTTCACCATTAACAGCTAAGGTCACATTGCCGATAGCCGCACAACTAGGGTTAACTGTATGAAGATTGATCACACCATTTAAATCAATTGCAAAATTTAATTCCGTTACCACTTGGCTAACCACATTGGCTGGAGGTTTAAGCGGATTAGGGTTATCAGCAGAAGATTCTATTGTGTAATCGGAAGAATAACCACTTTTGGAAACTGTAACATCATAACTTAGAGTACCAGTGGGTGTGTCTACAATTCGCACTATACCATCGTTGCCAGTGGTATCATCGATAACAACACTTGGGATGCTAGCCGAATTAACTACATGAACATTAGCACCCACCACTGGTTGGCCCGCAGCATCAAATACATTAATAAAAAGCGCGCCATTTTGCGAAGCACCTTCTAAATTTTTTGGTGCCACAATTGTACTTAAAATTACTGGCTTTTGTTGCGCGCAGTTTTGACACATCGCCGACATTTCTACTAATTTGTAATCGGCTGGCGATAAATCGTTTGGCGTGCCACCAATAGTACCATCAAACGGATCATCAATATTACGTACAGTAGTAACAACATCAAAAACCATATCATTACGCGTAAAACTTTGGGTATGTTCTAATAGGCCAGCCGGCACACCATTTAGTATCCCTACACTATCATATGGCAAATTACGCGCAATTTCTAAACGTTCCGACAAAAGCGCAGTTTCCAAAATGCGGATACGAGATTGGTACACCACTTTAAAAACCAAACTAATCCCCGAAAACACCCCTACCGCAAATAACAAAAACACCGCCGCGGCTACCACGACTTCAACAAGTGTAAATCCTGCACCAGAACGATGCAGGGCATGTCCTTTTTGTCCTCCAGATAATTTCATAAGTATATTATACCATAAAATTAATAAGAGCACACCACAAATATACTTTATTTAAATTTTATGATAAAATAATAAAAAAGTTTTTTTACACTTACTTATTTATGTGAATAAGTGGTATTGACAATATATCATATATGATATATAATAATTATGGAGGAATACAAAATAAAATTTTATATCAATAGTAAAACAAATAAGGTTGAATTGATAAAATATTTAGACAATCTTCAATTAAAGATTCGTTTAAAAATCTTAAAGTACATTGAATATTTGCGAACAAATAACGGTTACCTAGACGAACCGTATACCAAACATATTATTAATAAAATCAAAGAATTAAGAATAGATTTTGGTAAAGAAAAACATAGAATATTTTTCTTTACCATGATTGGTAAAAAAATAATTTTACTACATGCGTTTAAAAAAGATACAGGCAAAACTCCTACTGCAGAAATTAATATAGCAATTAAAAACTACAACGACGTTCTGAATAATCCTCATTTATATGACTAAAATTACAAAAAACGATTTCGATCATTATCTAAAAAAACAATTAAAAAACCCAGCATCAAAAAGAATGTTTGATGAATATGGTAAACAATTGGAAGTTGCTTACCAAATTTTACAATTACGCAAAAAGAAAAAAGTATCGCAAAGTCAATTGGCTAAAAAAATCGGCACTACTCAAAGCAATGTGGCCAGAATGGAAGCTGGAAAACAAAATTTTTCAACCGATATGTTGGTTAGAATTGCCTCTGCACTAGGCAAAGAATTAGAAGTAAAATTCGTATAGAACAATCTAATAAATCACCCTGTTCCATAAAATGCGTGGCAGGGTATTTTTTATTCCACTAAAAAAATTTGGCGCAAAAAAAATTTTATGCTATAATATCTTCGCTATGGCACGAATGATACATTATCAACGCCGACAAAAGCGCGCTACAATTAATCTTAACCCCGAATTAAGCCACGGATTATTGGCCTTGTTTTTGTTTATTGTTGCCGGCCTGTCGATCTTAAGCTTTTTTTCTCTTGCTGGAGTGGCCGGGCAATTTATCGATTCTTTGCTTGCCCTTATTTTTGGCCAGGTACGATATGTATTCCCTATTGTTTTAATTATTTCGGCAGTTTTACTTATCAAAGATGTAGAGTACGACTATCGCCATACCCATTCTATTGGCGCAGTGCTATTTTTCTTTAGCTTCAACGGTTTTATCCATTTACAAAAACCACTAGAGGAAATGGTACAACTTGCACTACAAGGTTACGGTGGTGGTGTAGTTGGTTTGGCTTTTGCTTGGCCTCTACTAAAATATGTTGGCTATTGGGGTGGAAGCATAATTTTACTTGGTCTTTTTATTGCCTCCATAATTTTCTTGTTTAATACTTCTCTCGCCCGCTTAGTCGAAATCCACAAAAAAGCCTTGCTTATGTTTGGCTGGTTAGGTAAACAAATAATTAGTTTCTTTGGTAGTTTTAAAAAAGAACAAAAAGTAGAATTTTCTATCAAAGGCGACTACCAAAAATCGGTTGACCCAGAGGTAGACGAAGAAATTGAAGAAGAGGCTGAAGACGAAACAATCGAAGAAGAAAAACGTATTTTTGCTCACAAAGCTATTGATAAAAAAGACAAGGAAGAACAAGATGAAGAAGAAACAGAAGATGAAGAAATCGCCCCGGCTTTACCTCGACCAGTAATTCGCAATCTTCCCTCTTTCGATTTGCTTTACACTTCCAAATCCAGGCCATCAGCCGGAGATATTAAAGGCAATGCCGAAACTATTAAAGACACTTTAAAAAACTTTGGTATTGGTGTTGAAATGGGCGAAGTACGTATTGGCCCTACTGTTGCCCAATATTCTTTCAAACCAGATAAAGGTGTAAAACTTTCTCGCATCACCACTTTATCAAACGATTTAGCCTTGGCTTTAGCCGCCCACCCCATTCGTATCGAAGCCCCGATTCCTGGGCAATCTTTAGTTGGTGTAGAAGTACCAAACGAAAAAATCGCCATGGTTACACTGCGCGAATTACTCGAAGGTCAAGAATTTAAACATCGCCAACACAATTTAATGATTGCACTTGGCAAAGATGTGGCTGGCAAAGTGTGGTTTGCAGATTTACCAAAAATGCCTCACCTATTAATTGCTGGCGCCACTGGTTCTGGTAAGACTGTTTGTATCAACACCCTTATTTTAAGTTTGATTTATCAAAACACTGCCGAAACTTTACGCTTTATTATGGTTGATCCAAAACGCGTCGAACTTACACTGTATAACGGCATCCCCCATTTGTTAACCCCGGTTATTACCGATGCCGCTAAAACTGTTAACGCTTTAAAATGGACTATCGGCGAAATGGAACGACGTTTTGGAGTATTGGCCGAAGCTGGCAAACGTGATATCGGATCATACAACGCCATTGCCGCCGATCCACTACCCCACATTGTATTTGTTATCGACGAATTGGCCGATCTTATGGCCATGGCCGCTTCCGAAGTAGAAGCTGGTATTATCCGCCTAGCCCAAATGTCTCGTGCAGTTGGTATTCATTTAATTGTCCCTGGTGCCGAAAAATTACTTGGCCGTGGTGATATGCTTTTGTTAACTGCCGATTTATCCAAACCAAAACGTATTCAGGGTGCATTTGTTTCTGAAGAAGAAATTGATCGTTTGGTAGAATATTTAAAAGGCGACGAACCACCAACTTACGATGATTCGATTGTATCTAAAGGTGGTAGCGGTGGAACGATAAATATGTTTGGTGGATCTTCCGATGATCAAGATGCTTTATTCCAAGAAGCCAAACAATTGGTAATCGAATCTGGCAAAGCCAGCGCATCACTACTACAACGCCGACTCAAAGTTGGTTATGCTAGGGCCGCTAGATTACTCGACGAATTAGAAGAAGCCGGTATTGTTGGCCCAGCCGATGGCGCCAAACCACGTGAAGTATTTGCCGACCATTTAATGCCCGAGGCCGAAGCTGAAATCCCCGACGAAGAACAAACCATGGATGCTGGTGGAACAGTTTTTATGGATGAAGAAAAAACTGACGAAGAAAAAGAACCAGAAATTTAGTTTGTTTGTAAAAATTTTGGTTAAATTACTAAATTGTTAAATTACTAGTTAAGTAATTAATAATTTAATAGTTTAACAATTTAGCAACTTTCCAATGTCCATCTTCTGTCCTAAAAAAATTAAATCACCGATCCGATTATACGATGAATTAAAATGGCCTATGTACGCGAATATGCCACTGCCTTAAATTTAAATCCAGAAACTACAATCTATAAATTCACCCAAGAAAACGGCCTAAACGACATTGCCCAAATTCATCCTCATCGCAGTATCAAAAATTTTCCTTTCAGTTCAATCGCCTTACTGCTACGCAATTTATTAATCGCGGTATTAGTTTTAATCTTTGCTATTTATTTAATTTGGCAAATCAAAGGAATTGTAACACCACCTAAGCTAACCATCTATACACCACTTGAAGGATCTCTGTCTAGCCGACCAATTGCTATTGTTCAAGGTATAACCGAAAAAGAATGCCACATTAATATTAACGGCCAAGATATTATGGCCGACGAACAAGGTAATTTTACAACATTAATCAACCTCTCTACCGGTGTTAATACCATCACTATTTCTGCTACAAAAAAACACGGAAAAACCACTACGGAAATAAGACATGTGATTGTCCAAAGTGGCGGTGGCAACTAAAATCCCCCTTCAGAATTGACCCCTTGCGGTCAATTCTTTTTTATCATATAATACTCCCACCTAACATAAGTTTAATATTAAATATTACATATGGCCAAACATACCAATGAGGAGGTAAAGGAGAAACTTAAAGCCGCAGAATCAGCAATCGAACAAATTAAAAGCAAATTTGGCGAAGGAGCAATTATGACTTTTGGCGAAGGCCGAACTACCAAAGTAGACGCTGTACCCACTGGTTGTTTATCACTAGACATTGCCCTTGGTGTTGGTGGTGTGCCTCGCGGCAGAGTAATCGAAATCTATGGTCCAGAATCATCTGGTAAAACCACTTTGTCTCAACACGTTATTGCCGAAGTACAAAAATTAGGTGGCATTGCTGCTTTTGTTGACGCCGAACATGCTTTTGATCCCGACTATGCCAAAAAAATTGGTATTAATATTAACGAACTTTTAATTTCTCAACCCGATACTGGCGAACAAGCATTAGATATCGTAGAAACATTAGTTCGATCTAATGCAGTAGATATTATTGTAGTAGATTCGGTGGCTGCCCTTGTACCTCGTGCCGAAATCGAAGGTGATATGGGAGATTCGCATATGGGCTTGCAAGCTCGCCTAATGAGCCAAGCCCTGCGAAAATTAACTGGCATTATTTCTAAATCCAAAACTGTTTTAATTTTCATCAACCAAACTCGTATGAAAATTGGAATCGTATTTGGCAATCCCGAAACTACCACTGGTGGTATGGCTCTAAAATTTTATTCTTCTATCCGAATAGAAATCCGTCGAGCCGCTCAAATCAAACAAGGTGATAAAATTATTGGTAACCGCGTCAAAGTTAAAATCGTAAAAAACAAGGTGGCCGCCCCATTCCGCACTACCGAATTTGATATTATGTACAACGAAGGTATTTCTCTTTCTGGCGACACCTTGGATACTGCCGTACTTTACAAAGTGGTAGAAAAACGTGGTAATTCTTATATATACCACGACGAAAAATTAGGTGTTGGCCGAGAAGTAGCCAAACGTTATATCAAAGACAATCCAAAATTACTTAAACAAATGCGCGCCGAAGTAATGGAAGCAGTAGAAAAAGGTGAAGCTCCAGATGAAGAAGAAATTAATGATACAAACGACGCCCCACCACCAGTTACCGAATAAAAAAACAAAACAAAAAACCCTGCATACTAGTGCAGGGTTTTTTGTTTTATAACACCCTTAATATATTCCACCAATTATCCACAAACTCTGCTCGCCTATTTTGATATTTTAAATAATATGCATGTTCCCAAACATCCAAAGTTAACAGAGGTGTATGCCCCATTGTATGTGGCGAATCTTGGTTAGGTAAAGAGTATACTTGTAATTTACTATTTTCATCACGCACGAGCCACACCCACCCACTACCAAAATGTCCTACTGCTGTTTTGGTAAACAACTCTTTAAATTTTTCTACAGTTTCAAAGTTAGTTTCAATCTCGGCAACCAAAGCAGTATCGATTTGTTTTGTCTGCCCAAGTAAAGACCAGAAAAAATTATGGTTCAACACTCCACCACCTTGATTACGAATTTTTTTACGATCTTCTTCGGATACTGGTAAGGTGTTTAAATTTTTTAATAATTCTTCCAAAGATTGCCCAGCTAAATCTGGATATTTTTCTATTACTGCATTTAAATTATTTACATAGGTTTGATGATGTTTGGCATAATGAATTTCGACTGTTGCCGCATCCATATATGGTTCTAGGGCATCATAAGCAAAATTTAATTTTGGTAATTCAAACATATAATTATTCTTTAATTTCTTTTTTAAATTTTTGATCATTAAGCATTAAAACCAACAAAATCAAAACAGTTGTGCACACAGCTAAAAAATAATACCCCACACCAATGGCCATACCAATCGCGGCTGTCATCCATAATCCGGCTGCAGTAGTTAAGCCTTCGATTTGATTTTCGTGGTGTAGTATCATCCCTGCCCCTAAAAAACCAATACCAGTAACAATCCCCGCTGCCACTGGTGCCATATTATTGCCAAAGGCATGAATAGATAACGCAGTAAAAAGTGCCGCCCCAGATGTTACCAAAGCATAGGTGCGTGGTCCAGCGTGTTTGCCTCTTTGCTCTCTCTGCCACCCCAAAATTCCACCCAATAAAATTGCCACCACGATTTGTAAAACCACCCAAATTTCAAAAGAATTTATTTCATTAATATAATTTAACATAGGTTTATTAAAATAGAATTAAGTGGTTTTATTATATCATTGTTTATAATGTTTGTTAAATATTGACAAAAGACAAAAATTAGGGTATGATGATGTGTTCGTACCATTACACTGGTGCGTTCTGCACGTTTACAACGGAGCCCACACAACCTTTCACTTTGGAGGCAGCATGACAGGGAGCCGGCTCGCGACAGGAACGTACTATCGACTTCTAGGATACCTACTCAAGGGTATCGGGGTCGGACAGTACGCAACTGCAGACCTAACAAGGATCGGGGGGCTTAGAGGTAAGTCCCAGAAATACGTACCCTACCTGCTGAGCCGCGCGCTCAAGGAAGGTTACGTAAAGAGATCGGACAGAGGGATGTTGGTGGTGGTGCCTGGATCGTTGGAACGACTCCAGGAAGAACTGAAAAAGAAAGCGCCTCCACCCCCAAAACCGCCGAAAATCGGGCCAAATGCGAACACGCTCGCGCGTGAGGTAGATCGCCAGCGGCAAGTGGTTCAAACGCTTGCCAAGCTCGGATACAAGCCCACAGGGGCTTTCTGTCCGGCGTTTAGGTTGGCGACGGCCCTGAAGGCAGACTACGTGGAAACGTGGTCTGGCCTCGACGACATCCACACGATCCCCAAAGTCGTACGCGCCATGAACGGCGGCAACGATATCGGGATCATAGAAACCAACGGCACGGGCGGCAAGCTGTCGTTCCGGCCAACACAGAAGGGAGCGGATCTGTTCATGGAAAAACCGAGAACCTGGCGAGAAATCGCCATCGTGCTGTGGAACCTCAACAACATCCACAGACGCGGGCTGCGCTACTACCAGGAGAACGACGAAACGGCGAAACGAGCAGGGATTGCTGACGAAAAAGCCCTGGTCGAGTTCACAGAGATGCAGTTGCATCCGCGCCGGATCGTCAACGCCGCTCCTGGCAGACCGATGAAGGGTGGACGGGCGGTGATGTTCCTCTACGACCCCACCGCATGGCGTCTCGACACCGACGGCTGGCCGGAGAAGAAAAGCACGCTGTCGATCGATCCGCCGCCGGACGCGAAAACTGCAAGCCGCAGGCTCATGCGAAGCTGCCGCCGTACATGGGTGCGATGAACGGATTGAAGGCGCGCTCCGCACGAACCGTCGTAGCCGGACCATGTCCGCAGAAGAGCGTGGTCTCATCGGGTAGCGTCATGACGTGCTCGCGGATGGAACGCATGAGCTGCTGGTAGTCACCACCGGGCAAATCGGTGCGGCCTATCGAACCCTGAAAGACGACGTCGCCGACAAACGCGACCGTCGCCTCGGCGACGTAATACAGCACGTGGCCGGGCGAGTGTCCGGGCACGTGACGCACGTGAAAGTCAATGCCTGCCAGATTCAGATGATGACCGTGGGCAATGCGGCGATCGATGGGTGGCAACTTCTCGATGTTCATGCCGAACTGCGCGGCCTGCGTGGCCGCATGATCGTAAAGCAGCATGTCGTCACTGTGCATGTAAACCGGCGCGTTGGCGTGCCGTTTCAGCTCGGCCACACCTTCGACATGATCGATGTGCGCATGCGTCAGCAATACCGCGTCGAGTTTGAGGTGCTCGTCAGCGAGGGTCGCAATCATGCTGAGCGCGTCGGCGCCGGGATCGACAGCTACAGCCGACTTGCCATCGAGCCGCCAAATGAGATAGGCGTTCTCGCCGAAGCCCGGTCCTACAAACGTGCGAATATCCATCATGCTGCAATCTACACAAGAAAAAGGGGCGCCGAAACGCGCCCCTGCACTTTTATGGTACCGTCGAAATGCCTCAGGCGCAGCCGCAGCCACTGGCGCCCAGGCCTTGCGCCTCGAGGGCGTCTTCTTCGGGCGTGCGCCGCGGC
>LBTN01000024.1 GCA_000992085.1 Candidatus Magasanikbacteria bacterium GW2011_GWA2_37_8
AAATTAATTATTTTAATTTAAACTAATTATGACACAAAATGAGTTAACTATGACATTTCTATTTTGCCAGCACTATGACATTATCATATGGGCGGGACAGAAAAAGCGCTATACGATGCTATTATTTTGATGACAAAACTAGCTTAAAAAAGTTGTTTTGTCTGAATAATAATGAGTGAACATTAACAATTTACGTTGAGTTATATACCAAAGGGTGTCTAAATTCTTATTATTTATTAGTAAGAAGCTAGATGCTCTTTGGGGGGTTGTTTGCTCGGAAGGTCCGAGCAACAAGGTTCGACTGCAGCCATAATATTCGCACGGAGGACAACATGGGTAAGAAAATGCTTGAGGCAACTCGGCACTCGATCAAGGACGGCCCCAGTGACACGATCGGCCGTCTGGGCGCTACTCTTGCCGCGTGCGAAGGATCGCTCTGCGACACGTTCATTGACGTGTTCTTCGCGGGGCTGTTGATTCGTACGTGGCAAACGCTTGCGCATTTCCTGTCCAACTACCGTCATGGACCTGCCCGAGTACACCCCTCCCCAATCGTGCGACTCGGTCGCGACGACCTGCTCGCAGCTATGGTCACGGGCGAAGTCAGAATCGCCGTCGAACATGGACGGACATACTTCCAAGCTGTGTTGGCAGTACACGGCGTAGCACAATGCCGCGCATGGGCGGACTTCGCCATGGTTGGCATCAAGGAAATGTTCGCCATCATGAAAGACGGGGAGCACGGCCGGTTCTTCGGCCATACGCCGTTGATCGAGTTATGTGCCTGGGCTACTATGGGTTATCCAGACAACATCCGTCTGGACATGCCCAGTGCGCTCCAGAGCATGGCAGAAATGGAAACGATTGTGTTCGTCGAAGAAGACGAGCGCATCACCGTGCTCTTCGATAAGATCCTCGTTGAGCCTATCTCCGCCGGGTTGGTCGAGGCAACTCGCTTGCAGGCCTACTAGTTCGCGACTCGACGTTTAACGTTCACTCTCAAAGGGCCCCGCCAAGCGGAGCCCCTAGAGACTAACTTCACAAAATATTTTGTGAAGTTACTTCACACAAAACCCGCTTAAACAGCGGGTTTTGTGTTTTAAATTATTGATATTTCTTTTTGAACTTCACCCATTACTTGCCAAAGATTTTCATAAAAAATTGTTTTTACGCCCATTTTTTTCGGTTCAACTAAATTACTTGTTTGATCATCTATATACAATATCTCTGTTGGTTTTACATTAAATTTCTTACAAATAAAATTAATAGTTTCTTTACTAGCTTTTGGCAAATTTAATTCCCAAGTATTAATAATATTTTTACCAAAAGTCTTTTTTATCTCTGGGATCATTACATTAACATCGTGTAATTGTGAACGAGTATTTTTGGAAAGCAACAACGTTCCAATCCTTTGTTTTTGTAATGATTTAACTAAAGATATTATTTTTTTATTTAATTTAAAAGTCGCATAATGAATTTGCTTTAATTCTTTAGCAGTAATCGGCAAATTTAATTCTTCAACAGCTTTTTCCCAAGCTGATTTTTGGGTAATTTTTCTTACTGCTGCCAAATTAGTATATTTAGTATACATAATTTCGTATACATTCTTTGAATCCATTTTAAATTTTTTGGATATAATAACAGCAGTAAACGGATATCCGCCGGTAATAACTACTCCATAGCAATCAAATATAACTAATTTAATTTTTAACATAAAATTACAAACTAATTAATTATTTTAATAATTCCACTATTCGCATCCACTTCAACCATATCACCATCTTTTAATACCTTGGTTGCTATTTTTGTACCAATTATACAAGGAATATTTAATTCACGTGACACTATTGCCGCGTGCGAAGTTACGCCACCTTGCTCTGTAATAATAGCAGCAGCTTTTTTCATAGCCGGAACGATGTCTGGATCAGTAGCGATGGAAACTAAAATATCACCTTGATTCATTTTTTTCATATCTTCAGCACGAATAACTATTTTTACTTTTCCTTTAGCGTAACCAGAACAAGCGACTTCACCCCTTAGTTCTTTTATATCAACATTAATTTTAATTTCTGTTTGCTTGATTAATCTGTCTGCTTCTTCACCGATATAAACAGCTTCTTTATCTTTATCAACATAATATACGCACTGTTTGGTGCGTGCCAAAAGTTCGTTTTCATCATATTTGTTATTTAACAACATATCCTTAACCTCTGGAGGCAACATAAAACGAACCTGTTTTGGAATCAAATAAAATCTTTTAGCAATTTCTTTTAAAATAGCATCCATTTGATACAAGGCAAATATTTGAGCGTATCTACGATAAATCTTGGTTACCATAAAATCGCCAAACTCATAAAAAATATTTTGCCAATGTTTATCAATTTTTAATTCTTTTATTAGAGCTTTCTTCTTTTTTGCGGCAATTTGTAAATCTTTATTTTGTTTTGCAATAATTTTGGCGCAACTTTCTTTACCGCTTAAAATATCATCTAATTGTTTTACATAGTCTTCTAATTTATACTCCCCTGCTACCCATATAAATTTTGTATAATAATATTTCTTTCTATGTTTCTCTAACAAACGCATTCGTTTTTCTGGGCTGCTTACTGTTCCTATTTTTAATAATTCCTGCTGTTCAATAAAAATTAAAGATTTTTTAGTTGGCTGGGTTAGTGTGATAAAATATTCAGTTAGTTTATCGCTACCTACACCAATGTTTACTAAATACTCTTTTACACGATTAGTTAAATCATTATGAAACATATCAGCCGCCACTGGAATCCAACACCAAGTATAATATTCTTTATGAATTTTATCTTGGGCATTATAAATTTGCCACAATTGTTTATTAGATAATTTATCCAAATTTTTCTGTGGCACCTTCTTACTAAAACAACGCAGTTTGTCGGAATATTTAATAATATTTTTATTTATTTTTTTCGCATAACCTTTTTCATTTACAATTCTATCTACAATATTTTTTCCAACCTCAAAAGAATCTTTGTCACCAAAATAAAACCAAAGATGATAACCTTTAAAATGACTTAAAACTTTACCATAAGCTCTACCTGTGTTTTCCCCAAATTGACGCGCAAAACAATTAAACGGAATTTGAAAAAAATACAAGTCACCATCCGGAATCTCTTCGGCCAAAGTCCACGGATCATTTTTTAATTCATCTTTATTCATAATTTTTTAATTATTCCATTATTAGCGTCCACTTCAACAACATCGCCATCTTTTAAAATCTTAGTCGCAATTTTTAACCCTACCACGCAAGGAATTTCTAACTCACGAGAAACAATCGCCGCATGGCAAGTAAGCCCACCCTCATCTGTAATAATAGCGGCAGCTTTTTTCATGGCCAAAACGATACTCGGACTAGTTCCTATAGATAAAAGTATGTTACCATATTCCATCTTATCCATCTCTTGTGGTAAATTAATAACTTTAACTATTCCTGTAACTTTACCAGGAAATGCACAATTACCTTTAATGGTAGAAACATCTTTAACTTCTTCTACAACAATTTCTAAATTTTGATCAACAAAATCTTTAGCATCTTTACCATACAAAATAGAAACCGAAAGATCATCGTTTGGTAAACAAATGTGATATTTTTGAATTTGATTAATCTTATCCAAATCAATATTTTCACCTTTTAAACCAACTTCTATCATTTCTATTGGCATAGAACGAACTTGTGCCAATGATAACTGTAATCTTCGACCAATCTCTCGTTGTAATTTTTCAAAATGATAATAAGATAAACTTTGCAAATCTTTACGTCGTGGTTTTGCCCAAACCATTTTTCCAGCTAAATTAAGAATCATTAAATTAAAGCTATCCGGTTTTAACTTTTTAATCCATTGTTTTTTAGATTTTTCTGTTTGAATTTGACTATTTTTAATTTCTTTTAATTTTTTATACAGATCAATATTTTTCTTTAAATAATCTTGTATAAATCCAATAAAATCTTTTGTTGTGTAAGCTGGACCAGCGTAAACATAATAAACCCAACCAAATTTTTCTACATGCTTATTTAGTAAATTAAAAAATTTAGGATAAATATTTTGAATTTCTGTCAACGACTTGTTTTGTATGTCGTTTACCCAATTTTTATAATTATAAAATTTATTTATCAATTCTAACAAAGCAATTTCTTGATCTTTTGCGAAAGAATTAAAAGTTGGTTCAGTAAAAATACGAAATGCTTTATTGTATTCTTCGCTACTTAATTTACTTTTTAAAAATTTCTCTAAATTACCTTCGACAAAAGAAAAATTTCCAAAATCTAATATTGGAATAGCTACACCCAAGGTATATAAAGTTGATTGACGATCAATAAATTCTTTATACAAACTGACTATTTTTTCTGCCGATAACTTTTTTACATCCGTTTGATAAATATTTTTTTCTGTCCAATTATTAAATTTTTTACCAAAATCCATTTGCCAATCAATTATATGCTCAAAATATTTATGATCATCTAAAACTTTCTTCCGAAGACTATCATGACACTCTCCCCACCTCTTTTCATCAAAAATATATTTCATGTTCTGACTATCAACAAAAATACCACCAACTAAATTTGGAATATTAAATAATTGTGTATATTTAGTACAACAAACAGCCCAAATATAATTACGAATAAATGGAGAATTATAATCATTTGCCATTATTGTCCATTGGTGATTTTTATAACTCATACTTTTTTAATTATTCCATTGGTAGCATCCACTTCTACCATATCACCGTCTCTTAAAAACTTAGTTATCTTTTTCGCGCCTACCACACAAGGTATTTTTAATTCACGGGCGACGATTGCAGCATGGCAAGTTATACCTCCATCTTCTGTAACAAGCGCTGCAGCTTTTTTCATTGCTGGAAGTAGCGCCGGATAAGTAGTTACAGCTAACATAATTTCTTCACCTTTCACTTTATTTACTTCTTCGATAGTGTTGACGATCACAACTTTTCCTGTGACAGCACCTGGATAGGCACAAGTACCCTTAAAGCCACCATCCAAATTCACTTCAATTTTTTCTAAATCTAAATTATCAATAATTTTGTGAGCTTCAGATCCGTAACAAACTTTTTGTTCATATTCATTAGCCCAAATAACACTATATTTATTTCTTTCATTTAATATATGTTCGTCAAAATTCCCAACCGAAAGAGCATTTTTAACTTCTTCAGTAAAAAAATAATTTGCCTGAACATGGCTAATATTTAGTCTCTTAGAAATTTCTTTGGTAATTTTATCTAACACATAATGTCCGTGCCAAATACAATATTTACGAAAATCTTTTAACCAAATAATATCTTGCGCAATTTTAAATAAACGCTGTAAATCTTCTGGTAATTTAATTTCTTGTTGTAAAACAATTTGTTGTTTCTTCAGGTTTTCATTTCTGGATTTTTCTTCAACAATTAATTCTGATAAATTTTTTATCTTTCCCAAACTTTCTTTAATTTTATTTTGATAATATTCTAAAGTATAAACTGGACCGATATAACCATAAGGAGTCCACTTCCATTTGTTATAATATTCTTTAATCGGCTTTGCATCTAAATTCAAATTTTCTTTTTCTACCCTACCTACTAATTCTAAAAAATCCAATTCTTCCTGCTGAGAAAAATTTTCTTTACTTGGAGTAGTTAAGATAGTAAAATACTCAATTACTTTTACTAAGTCATCAACGCCCAAACTCTGCAAATGTTTCTTAAGGCGCTCACGTAAATAAACTGAGTAAACTTCATCATCACTTTCCAAAAACCAAGTGGTAGAAATAGCTTTTACATGGCTTTCCATCTGTAAGGCGCGTAATTTTTCATAAATACCAAACAATTCTTCATTAGATAAAATTTCTAAATTTTTTACCAATAAACTTTTAGCATAATTAAAATATTCCCAATTAATTGCCTCTGTCTCTTGATGTAATTTTTCTGCCCATTCTGGTTCAGTAATAATTTTATCTTTTATCCAATTCGCCACATCCCTAATAACTGTAACGGGCACATAAGCAGTAACACGACCATCTTTATGCTCTAAATACCACTCCGTAAATAATTGCTGTCCATCTTTCTTGGGAATATTACGAAAAAATTGATTAGCGGCATGGCCCACTAAATTATAATTAGAATTAATAATAGAAAAATTAATACGCCATTTCATATTTTTTTAATTATTCCACTATCCGCGTCTACTTCTACCAAATCCCCATCTTTAAATACATGGGTGGCTATTTTCGTACCAATTATACAAGGTTTTTGCAATTCTCTGGCGACAATAGCGGCATGGCAAAGTACTCCACCTTCATTTGTAATAAAAGCAGCAGCCTTTTTCATAATCGGTAAATAACTCGGTTCTGTCATTGGCGATACTATTATTTCTCCATCTTGAAAATCTTTTAAGTCCGTTTTGCTTCTAATTAACCTAACTTTGCCCTCAACCTTTCCACCATAAGCCGATGCTCCTTTTATTTCTTTTAAAATTTCATATTGGTCAGAATCACCAACTAATAGTTGCTTTTCTAAAATTATTTTTTCAGCCTGTTTTCCAGCAGAAAATTCTATCTGCCAAGATGGAGTTTGTTTAATATATAACCAATCTTTTCTTTCTAAAAGAGTATTTCTGGAAGGTAGCGGCTTTTTATCTTTTATGTAGTCAGTTATTTCAGTGTATATAAGATATTTTAAATCATCTACTTCATAATTTTTAGCGTGATTTTCTTTAAACCAGTTTAAATATCTGGGTATAAATTTCATTTCACCATTTTTGTAAACTACTTCCTCGCGACGCCTAGTTTTTTCAGACCATTTTACGAAATCATCTCTTTTAGCTTCGTATAGTTCTTCTAAAACTTCAATAGGATCAAAAGATGCCAACGCTACCGGAGCTAGATCTTCATAAAATTTAAAAAGTTTTAATATATCTTCAAGTAATAATTCTTGATCAGGCTTGGAAATAAGTTTTTCATATTCAGCAACCATTTTATCAAACTCAACATATTCTTTTTCTAAATCTATTTCATTATTATTCAATCTTCGTAAAAAACAGCGCGACATTTCTTGCCTATTACCTTCTAGCTGGAGATGATAAAAAATACCATTTTTTACTACTGAAATTATTTCTGATAATCCACCTCCAAAAAAACCCGATACTTTTTCACCTAACATTGATGCCATTACTATTCCAGAGCCAACCACAGTGTAATCACGTTGATGTTTTTCGTACATATTTTATTTTTATCCAAAATAATTATCCACAGCAAATTCAAATTGATTTATAAACAATTCTTTGAAATAACTAAAATTATTCTGCTCGTAAAATAATAAAATTGCTTTCTTATATTCTAATTCGTCTATACTACGAAACGACAAAGGACAGCTTTCGAGAGCTAACAAAACAGCGTTGCCAAGCACACGGCTAGTCCGTTTGTTACCATCTTCAAACGGCTGAATATAGGCAATAAGCAACATAGCAACAAACGCTTTTTCAAATTGGTTTTTTTGATTATTAACAAACTCGCACATTTTTTGTACTGCTTCTCTAATTTGAAACTGATTATCAAGCGGTGTATAAGCAGTGCCAGAAATTCGCACTTGTCGTTGGCGTATATTGCGCGCTACAGATAAATCTTTAGTCAACAAATAATGGACATCTTCAATTTTTGGTACGGATAATTTTTTAAATTGAGCTGGATGCGAACGAATAAAATCCAAAGCTTTTTTGTGATTCAGAATCATGGTGGCTTCTTCTTTTGAATGCCCTTTTGGTTCTTTTTGTTCACGCAACAAATATTCTGTCTCTAGCAAAGTGTAAGTATTGCCTTCTATTTTAGATGACTTCCACGATAATTCAATTACCAACCGTTCGAATTCTCGTTTAAGAGCTGTCGGTGAAAGTTTTTTAATATTTTTTTGATAAATTTTATTTAACATCTGCAGTTTTGCTAATTCTTCTTTGTTAAAAATATTTTTCAATAAAGCAAACACTTCAAAATTAAAGTTTTTTTGAATTTCACGTTTATCAGGATCGATTTTAAAATATGACTCAATATCTATTGGCTTTATCGAACGATAAACTACTGACAATTGATAAACTACTCCACGCCCTTTACCATATTGCGTTATATAACCATGTTTTACTAACAAATTTAAATCACGTATAACCGTAATACGAGCAGTTTTTTTAAAACTACTATCCACTTTTAAAATAATTTGCGCTATCGCAAGCGGATTTTTATTTTCTTCTAAAAAAGCTAATATTATTTCTTGTCTTTTATTTAAAATGGTTGATTTTGTCATATTGTTAATTGCATCATTTTTATGACATAATTGTATCATTTATGATACAATTCGTCAAATTAATTGATCTAATATTTAACTTAAAATCCGCTCTTGATTAAGAACGGATTTTAAAATTGATCATCAATTTTTTCTATTTGATCTGGTTTGATGATTTTGAGGGATTGGGACAACGGGGCTTGTTTGGGGATAAAACCGATGTTTAGGTCGGAGGGTGGGGGTGACGACGGTGATGACTGGATCCCCGCCTTCGCGGGGATGAAAGATGGGGGTGGGGTGATAGTTGGTGATTGGTGGTGAAAGGGAGTAGATTGCTTCGTCGCTTCGCTTCTCGCAATGACTGGTGGTTGGACGGATTGAATTACGGGTTTTGGGGGTTGTAGGGTGGTAAGTGAAATGCCACGATCGTTGGGATTGCCGAGTAAAACCGACTCGCCTTGATGAGGGGCGAAATTGGTTTTCTTTTTGTGTTTGTTTTTCTTTTTGAAGTCTGGTTTTGGGGATTGAAGCTGAGTGTTAGGACGAGCTGTTGTTGGTGTTAAGGGATTCCTCGATTCACTACGTTCACTCGGAATGACAGGCGGGGTGGATATGGTTGAGACAACAGATGAAGGCGACTGGATCCCCGTCTTCACGGGGATGACAGGTGTTGTTGGAGATACAGGTGATGATGGGGCAACTGGTTTTGGTTCAACAGTTGACTTGGCTATTGGTTCGACTATTGGTTCGATTGCTTTTTCTTCTACTTTCTTTTCTTCTTCCTTCTCCTCTCCTTTCTTTTCTTCTTTTTTTACTTCTTCGCCAAACATGGCTTCGTCTGGATCTACTTCTAGTTGTTCGGCTTCGCTTTCGGGAATAATTACCATTCCGCTCCAACGAGCAATTTTATCTTCGATTTGTTCACGTTCGGCGGCATAGCGTTCGCGCGAAACTTTTACTACTTTTTCAAAACTACCAGTGGCTTGGGCAATTGGCCCCAAAGTCATTGCACTAAACGGTCGCGAAGAAACACCGTCGATCATTAATTTTAAATAAATTTGAAACTTGGGCAAATTAATTAAATCTTCTTCAATAAATACTGGCGCAAATTCTTTAGCCAAAATTTCGGCGTCGGTAGAACCCACACGAAAAGTAATGGTTGTGCCCACGTTACCGATAACAGCGGCCAACACAGTTTCGTCTAACTGTTCCATATATTGGTGAGCCAAAGTTAAAGCCAAACGATATTTGCGAGCTTCGGATAAAATGTTAGCAAAACTTTCAGTAGCAAAATTTTGAAACTCATCAACATACAAAAAGAAATCTTCGCGCTTTTCTTCGGGGATATCTACACGTTCCATTGCCGAAAGTTGAATTTTGGTAATAAGCATACCACCCAATAATCGCGAGCTGTCTTCACCAATTCTACCCTTGGACAAATTCATGATAAAAATTTTCTTTTGATCCATAATTTCGCGAATATTAATTCGCGATTTTACTTGAGCCACAATATTACGGATAATGGAAGCTGACAAAAATTGACCAATTTTGTTTTGGATAGGGGCCACAGCTTCTTGGCGATATTTGTCGCTATAGGCAGCAAACTCTACTTGCCAAAAAGATTTTACAACTGGATCTTTAATATTTCGCACCACCCGGCGGCGATAATCTTCGTCGGCCAACAAACGATTGATACCCCCACCAAATGTTTTTGCTCGGGACGAATAGTTTCTAAAATATTAAAACCAATTGGAAAATCGATATCGCTTGGATTGAAATAAACCACATCGTTAATACGATTGGAAGGAATATAGTTTAGAATTTTTTCGGCCGTGTCGCCATGAGGGTCAACATAGCCTATACCATGGCCAGAATAAATATCGTTTAAAACCATATTTTCGAGCAAAGTAGTTTTGCCCATACCAGTTTTACCCACAATATACATGTGCCGGCGACGATCGTCTATTTTAATACCAAATTTACGATTTTGATTACGATAGTTGGCCAACCCAAAAAAATTGACGGTAGGGTCCGTTTGTAAAATCGGCACAGATTGTGGTTTTATCAGTTCGTCTGGCATAAATATATTATATCACAAAATTGACCGTGTGTTAAACTTTTTCTACTTGATACACCAACACTTTCATTCCTTCGCTTTTCCATTCGTCTGATAATAGCCCTGCTTTTTCACAAAGTGAAGATAAAAATTCTTCTTTATCTGGCAAATCTTCCCATACTTGGGGTAGATAGGTAGCACCATTATCGCCTTTTTGAATAATCACCCCATCAATATTGGGGCGTAATTGATTTAAGAAATCTTCGGAAGAAGAAAAAGATAAAAGTTTTGGTTCGGTTAATACCGAAACTTCAATTTCTGTTTGTTTAAATTCTTCAAAAGATAGTGGTGGAAAACGAATATCACTAAAAGCCGAAGCAAAAGCATTTTCTACAATATCTAAGTAAAGTGGTTGGGTAGGGATAGTATGACCAATACAACCACGCAATTCGCCATTAATAGTTAGAGTAACAAAGCAGGCGCCTGGTTTATATAAATTTTCTGATGGGTTGCTTTCCGGGGCTTCTAGCGGCGAACCGTTGGCAAAATAATGAGAAATTGATTGATAGGCCAAATCTTGGATGTATTGTTTTTCTTGTGGAGTAAACATAAAATTAGTTGGACACTGGATTCCCGCCTGCGCGGGAATGACAGATAAAAAAATTAAGAAAACGGATTGGATTTGGTAAAATCGGGGATTAAATTTGTTTGACTTTTTTCGCCTTGCACCCAGCCGTTGGTAAAACCAAGATCTAATAATTTGTCGTACACATTATTAAATTCTGTTTCGCTTACAGGGCGGTTGATTTCGGAAAAATTTTTAGCGTTGTACATTGGATAATATTGATTCATGAGTGCGATATGAATATTATTATCTAGCTTAGCAATCGTTTCTAAAACTTTTTTACTATTTTCTATTGCACTTGGTAAAACTAAATGGCGAACAATTAAACCGCGGGTGGCAATATTGTTTTTAATTTTAAGTAACCCCACTTGCCGATACATTTCGACGATAGCTGTTTTAGTAATAGCAAAATAATTTTTTATTCCAGAATATTTTTCTGCCAAATCATCATCACTGTATTTAAAATCTGGTAAATAAATATCTACCAATCCTTCCATCTGCTTTAAAATTTCAATTGCTTCGTAACCATTAGAATTCCACACAATGGGAATTTTTAAACCCTGTTGTTTTGCTAATATAATTGCTTCTTTAATTTGTTTCCACCAAATGGTTGGGGTTACCAAATCAATATTAACTGCACCTTGTTTTTCTAAATCCAACATTATTTCTACTAATTCCTTTACTCCATAATCTTTACCAACATTTTTTTGAGAAATTTGATAATTTTGACAATAAACACAATGCAAATGACAGCCAGAAAAAAATATACCACCGGCGGGAACAAGTAGTGGTTCTTCGCCATTATGCATCCCCCACCAGGCAATTCTAACAGTATCTAGCATAATTATTATTGTGGTGTTTGATGGGACGCTAAAAATTTATAAACATATTCACGCGCTAGTGCCCAAACTGCCAAAGTTTGCCCATCCCAAATTTCACCACTTCTGATCATATTTTCAAATTCGTCTACGCGACGATAAATAATTTCTAAATTTTCGGTTTCGTCTGGTTCTGGTGCGCCAGCTTGAGTTAATTCGTTAGCTATAAAAATATGCGAAGTATCTTTAAACAAACCATTCAAACTATCAAAATGACCGATTTTCATAAATTCACTAGAGGTATAACCAATTTCTTCACGCATTTCTCTAGCCGCCGCTTTGAGTGGCTCTTCGTTGACGTCAATTCCGCCACAAACAAATTCGATACTAGGTTTATCACGTAAATAACGATGTTGTACTACCAAAATTAAACGACCATCATCCAAAATTGGCACAACTAAAACACTACCGTTATTTTCTCCGTAATAATAATCGCCAGTTTTATTTTCGTCTATCTCATAAGTATCGTGCTTATAAACCCACCAGGGATTAGAATGAATAGTTTCTTCAGATATTTTTTTTAAATGCTTGGGCATAGTTGTAAAAATTTATAATAACTAATAAAGTGCCGGTGAAAGTTCATAGCCAACAGCCAATAGTTCATAGTTACGGGCCTATTGGCTATGAACTATTTAAATAATTCAAAAACTTCTTTTGGGGTTTTGTTACCTGAGTTTTTTATAATCGAGTGGACACTGCTTCCGCCATCACCTTGATAACGTGGAAAAATATGAACATGCAAATGTGGTACAACCTGGCCACCAGCTGGGTTTTCATTCCAACCAACATTAAAACCATCTGGATTTAATGTGGTTTGAATTTTTTGCATTGCATTTTGTACTCCGGTAATTAATAATTTGGCTTCATCATTTGTTAAAGATAAAAAATTATCATAATGTTTTTTTGGTATTACCACTGTATGACCTTGGGCATGTGGAAAAATATCTAAAAAAGCCAAGACAAAATCATCCTCGTAAACTGTGTAATTAGGAATTTCTTTATTTACTATTTTGCAAAAAATACAATCGAGCATAAATTTGATAGTTAATTGTTAATAGTTCATAGCCAATAGTTCACAGCCAATAGGCCATTAACTACACACTATTGGCTATTGGCTGTTGGCTATGAACTAATAATTGGCTATGAACTAATTAATAAATTTATAAACAAAAATATTACCAAATGATTTAAGTGGTGTTGCTAAATTAGCTGGTAATTTATCTCCATCTGTAACTAGCCAACAATTACTGGTTTTAGTTGCAGTCATTGCCAAACCAACTGCGTCAATATCATGATTATCTGTTATTAATTTAAAAAATCTTTCTCTTTCGGGTTGGCCAAAATATTGATTAATTGGAAAACCACCACCCACAATTTTTTTCTGTGAAACGGTTTCCAAAACCAGTAACGGGTAAGTGTCGGCCAACACACAATACTCTGTTTGTTTTTTTTCATTTTGCCAAACATAATTCATTGCATTGTATTCGTTAATACCTACTGCACGCGTATCTGGACCAAGCGAATAAGAAACAGCAATCGCAATAGAAAAAACAATAATTACAACCGGCAAAATGATTGGTCCAAATTTAGAAATTTTTTTCTGAATATTATTTTGCCAATATTGCCACCACGAACCAATATCTTTTTCTGCCGACATTCCAATTTGATTTAACGCTACCATTAAAATACTAATAAACAAAAATGCTAACACAACATCCAACCTACGAGCTAAAATATTTTCACCGGCTAAAAAGTAGCGGGAAGTGATATAAGCAACAGACAGACCAAACGCCATTATACCTAACCAAATTTCTGATACTGCTTTAGCGCGCCAACAACGATACCACCCCACAAAACTAATTACTAACATAACCCCCATAAAAACAACCACCCACCATCGCCACTCGGTAAACCAATTAGCAACAAAAGCATAATTTGGCACTTGGTTAAAAACAATATTTCCTATAACAATATCATGCGGACGCGGCCCAGAAGCCAAATAAAATCCCGACCAGTTGCCTACTAATTGTTTTATCTGGGTTAATAGATTAAGACTAGGATTAATTGAGCTATAGTTTGATAATAATTCTAAAATTGGAATAGCTGCAGCCGAAATTATCATTAAAATTAAAAATACGATACGCCGACTAAATTTTGAAATTGATTGAGTGCTAAAAATTTCTACAACCATTAAACTTAACCAAAACAATACAAAAAAAAGTAAATAGCCAAATATAGAAAAAATACCTAAAAATAATAAAACCGCAAGCTGTTCAAAACGTGGTGCCATTGTACGTTTAAACATAAGTAAAATAAAAAACAACCACAACAAAAACCCAAAGTTTACTGGCAAAGTAAATGAGCCAGAAGCTTGCAGTGTGTATGGCAGAAATCCTAACCAAGCAAAAAACAAAGACTCCTTTTTCCCCCACCCCCAAGTACGACCTAATTCAAAAAGTAGTATTGTAAAAACAACCGACCAAACAATCGGTAAAAACCATTGATTGAATTTCAACAAATCTACTCCACACAAACGATCAAAAATAGCCGCCAACGACCAAGACTGAACATAAGAAAATTCAGAAAAATTTAATTTTTGTGCCCATGATAAATTACTATCACTCCAGCTATTATCTACTATTACCTGCTCACTAACTACCAGTCTCTCATTAGCCATATGCCGCCACTGATCGGCTCCGTAAATTAAACTATGAGTTAGGGGCAAATAAGCATGCAACAGTAAAGCATGGACTACTAGTAAAAATAATAAAGTTTTAGCACGAAGATGAGTAAAGATTAAAAATCCCAAAAGTATAGTGGCGCTTAAAAAAACATAAAAATAATTTGGACTGATTGTCTGCCACGGGGATAGTATAATTTCGGTAGTACGAGATTGCCATAATAAATAAAATCCAAAACCCGCTAAAATTAAATATAACAAAACTCCAACTTTTGGATGAGGCGATTCTTCTAATATTTGCAATTCTGGTTTTTCTATTGATATTTTTTGATTTTTTGCAAAAATTGCCCAGTATTTTAATCCGACACTTAATAAACCAACTACTAAAAATACTAAGGCAATATTTAAAGCCGTTAATTTAGAAAACAAAACCATCACCCCCCCACCCCAACCAAGTAAAGCCAAAACTAAAAAACCAGATAAAAATTTTATTCGCCAAGCTTTTTCGGAAAAATTAAAAAATTTATACAACCAAAAATGAACAGCCGGCGCCGTAATCAAAAAATAAACAATTAATAACAACCATCCCAGAATAGAAATATGAAAAGAATTGATATTATAAAATATCAAGCTACTAATAATTGACAATAAGAATACTTCTGAAATCAGTTTCCGCATATCGAGTAATTAACGACTGGATCCCCGTCTTCACAGGGACGACAGTGTGATGCCTTCATTATATCTAACTTAACCAAAAAAGGCAAAAACTATACACACTTTAACCACAATTTGTACCCTTGCCTAAATAACAGTCTTGGGTTAACATATACGAACAAAGAAAAGGGTATAAATTTACCCCAAATTATAGAAATATGGCTACCGACGAATTAGAAAAAATTCCACCCCAAAGTTTAGAAGCAGAAATGTCGCTTTTAGGCTCTATTTTGCTAGACAAAGATACTATGCTTAAGGTGGCCGATATGATCTCGCCAGATGATTTTTACAAAGATAGCCATGCTCGAATTTTTGAAACTATTATTGAACTTTATAGCAAAAACGAACCGGTAGATATTTTAACCTTAAGCAACCGTTTGGAAGAAAAACAAATTTTGGAAAGAATTGGTGGTCGCACTTATTTAACTTCCTTGGCCAACACTGTACCAACCGCTGTTAACGCTGGCAACTACGCCGGCATCATCCACCGTAAAGCTGCTCGCAGACGACTTTTAATGGCTTCTCACGAAATTAGCAGACTTGGTTATGCAGAAGGAGAAGATATTGAAAAAATACTAGACGATGCTCAACGCCATTTGTTTAATGTTTCTCAGGTACACTTTAAACAAACTTTTACTCCCATTCGCGGAGTATTGGCTGATGCGTTTGATAGAATTGATGAATTACATAAAAATAAAGGCCAACTACGTGGTGTACCAACTGGTTTTACCCAACTAGATAATTTACTAGCTGGTTTACAAAAATCTGACTTGGTTATTTTGGCTGCTCGTCCTAGTGTGGGTAAAACTTCTTTAGCGCTAGATATGGTGCGTCATATTGCCACCAAACGCAAAATACCAGTTGGATTATTCTCTTTAGAAATGGGCAAAGAACAATTAGTAGATCGTTTACTTTGTTCTGAAGCCAACATTGATTTATGGCGTATGCGTACTGGCCGGCTTTCCGAACGCCCAGAAGACGATGATTTTCCTCGTATTGGCCATGCTATTGGTGTGTTATCGGAAGCGCCGATTTTTATTGATGATTCCCCCAATATTAACATCATGCAAATTCGTACCAAAGCTCGCCGTTTACAAATGGAACATGGCTTGGGTTTGATTGTAATCGACTATTTGCAATTAATGGAATCACGTGGTAGTAGCGACAACCGCGTTCAAGAAGTTGCCGAAATTACTCGCGGCTTAAAAGGTATTGCTCGTGAATTAAATATTCCAGTACTTGCCCTATCACAGTTATCACGTGTGGTAGAACAAAGCAAACCAGCTATTCCTAAACTGTCTCACTTACGTGAATCTGGTTCTATTGAACAAGATGCCGACGTGGTGATGTTTATTTACCGCAAATCTGCCGACCGTAATTATCGTATAGAAGATATTCCACCCGACGAACGTAATGTCGCCGAAGTTCATATTGCCAAGCATCGTAACGGCCCAACAGGTGTAGTAAAGGTGGCTTGGAACGAAACCATGGCTTCATTCCGAAATTTAGACACTTTTCACGCTCCTCCAGCTAACAACGGTGCACCAGTACTAAAACCGAAATCTGCTTTTGTAAAACCCGCCGCACCACCAGCACCAACATTGCAGGCGGAAATACGAAAAGATGAAGAACCATGCTGGTTTTTATAAATTTCTT
>LBTN01000025.1 GCA_000992085.1 Candidatus Magasanikbacteria bacterium GW2011_GWA2_37_8
AAAACAACCGGTTTTAACGGTTGCAAGATAAGGCCATTAAGGCAAGGTATGACATTTTAACTTTGCCGGCCGGTATGACATTTTAACTTAGCCTTTACAGTTTGTCTTCTGCTATTGATTTTTTAATCATTCTGTGCTATAATTGCGCCTTAATGAAGAGCAAATTTTGTTTGTTCTTCTTTATTAAAAATATATCTACGGATATAATTTAGTTTACACAACTATGGAAATTCGCAATATTGCTATTATCGCTCACGTTGACCACGGTAAAACCAAATTAACCGATGCTCTAATGCGTCAAACTGGTATGGTAACCGACGAAAGTGTAAGTATGGATTCAAACGCGCTCGAAAAAGAGCGTGGTATTACGATTTATTCCAAAAATACTTCAGTATTTTACAAAGATACCAAAATTAATATCGTAGACACTCCTGGGCATGCCGACTTTGGCTCCGAAGTAGAACGTATTTTACGTTCCATCGATTCTGTTTTGTTAGTAGTAGATGCCCAAGAAGGCCCAATGCCTCAAACAAAATTTGTATTAAAAAAATCACTAGAACTTGGTTTAAAACCAATTGTAGTAATTAATAAAATAGACAAACCGTCTGCTCGTCCAGAATGGACCCATGATAAAGTTTTAGAATTGTTTATGGATTTGGGCGCAAACGACGAGCAATTAAATTTTACTACTGTTTTTGCTATTGCCAAACAGGGGATTGCCAAAATGCAATTAACCGACGAATCCGAAAATTTAACTCCGCTTTTAGATACAATTTTAGCCAAAGTGCCAGCTGCGCAAGTAGACCTGGCTTCGCCATTTGCTTTTCAACCTTTTAACTTGGCCTACGACAACTACTTAGGCCGTTTAGGTATTGGCCGTGTTTATCAGGGTACCCTTAAAGTTGGCGAAAAGGTTTTTGCAAAAAAACATTCCGGCGAAATTATACCAGGCACTGTTACCAAATTATTTACTTTCGAAGGCCTAACTCGTAAAGATGTTCCTTTTGTTGAAGCAGGGGATATTGTGATGATGGCGGGTTTACCCGAAATATATATTGGCGATACGATTTGTGTAAACAAAGATCAGGAATTATTACCCGCAATTAAAATCGACGAACCAACCATTACTTTAAACTTTTTGGTAAACAATTCTCCGTTTGCCGGTAAAGAAGGCAAGTATGTTACCAACCGTCAAATTAAAGAACGTTTAGAAAAAGAATTAGAAGTAAATGTTGGTTTAAAAATTGATTTTTCTCAAATTGATTATTACAAAGTTAGCGGTCGTGGCGAATTACATATTGCGATTTTACTCGAAAATATGCGCCGCGAAGGTTTTGAAGTCCAAGTTTCTCAACCTCAGGTTATTATCAAAGAAATCGAAGGCGAAAAACACGAACCTTACGAAGAAGTAACAATCGATATTCCTCAAGAATGTTCTGGAGTGGTAATCGAAAAAATGTCTCGTCGAAAAGGCAAGATGATTTCTATGCAGCCCGAACAAAATCATTTACGTTTAATGTATGAAATTCCTACCCGTGGTCTTCTTGGCTATCGTTCTGAGTTTGTTGTAGATACTCGCGGTGAAGGAATTTTATGTAGCGAAGTTTTAGGCTTCAAACCTTATGCTGGCGAAATCGAAAAACGTGATTTAGGTTCAATGATTTCTGGCGAAACTGGTAAAGCTTTGGCTTACTCTATGGCTAACCTGCAAGACCGCGGTACCCTGTTTATCGAACCAAATGTTGATGTATATGCCGGCCAGGTTATTGGCAATACCGCCAAAGGCCAAGATATGACCGTAAACCCCATCAAAGGCAAAAACCTAAGTAATATGCGCTCTTCCAATGCCGACGTGGCTATTCAGTTGGTAAAGCCAATGGACCTAACCCTAGAACGCGGCTTAGAAGTTATGGCCGCCGACGAATATCTAGAAATCACCCCATTAAGCGTACGTTTACGCAAACAATTCCTAACCGAAAATGATCGAATCAGAGCACTCCGAAAAAAAGAAGCAAAATAATAATAAATAAAAAAAACGAAGTGAACGTCACTTCGTTTTTTGTTTTTAATTAATCTAGATTGACAATTAATGATTTTTGTGTCAAATTAAGAGTTGTTCAGTGATGTAGACGAACCAAACTGGGAGGGTGTATCCATGACCACATGGCAAGAGCTTCTCGATGGCGGCAAGGTGATTGGTGGAGATCTGGAGGTGCGTGAGGATCACTACTCCTATCGCGGTCCGATCGTGAGCATCAACCTCCAGTCGGGCTTGGTCGTCATCGAGACGGCCTGGATGGCGCGTAGCCTCGCGACCAAGGAGAAGTGGAGTAAGTGGTCTGCCACTTCCTTCAGCGTGCCGTGCGAAAGCGAACTCGAGTATGTCAACGATGGCTATGTGCAATTCCGGATGCCCTACATTGGGGAAGGGAGTATTACCCTGAAGGGAGGGTACAAGCTCGATCCAGCCGACGTGGAAGGTCTCGAGATCCCGTGATCTTCGAGCCTCATTCCGTCCACTGAACGTTGCCCGCCAAATCCTCTTTGGCGGGCTCGTTCTTTTTTAGAGGAGAAAATTATTTTAAGTATATATTAAACATCAAGCAGATTTTATTTTTTAATAATATTATTATCACGTCTTTGATATAAATAAAAACCGTTAACAAGAATAGCTACCAAAGGGATTAACACAGACAAAGCTATTATGGCATACCCATGACAATTAGTTTTACATTCTGAAATAGGGTATTGTTTATACCATAAAAAAGATGAAAAGCTTGAGAAAAGAAAAATTATATAATACAGAGATGATAGGCGAAAATGATCTGCTAATTTTGGATGTTTGTTGCTTTCAATTTTTTGAATTAAAAAATTTCCTAAGTACATTACTATAATAGTGATTAATAAAAAAATAATACAACCTTCAAAATTTCCTAATCGTCCAAAAAACGTTCGAAGACCAAAAAATCTTTCGTATGTAACTATTGTGAACAAAGTTAAAGAAAATGCAGGAACGAAAAATAATAAATATATTATAGGCGTTATTATTTTTTTCATATTTTTTATTTTATAGTGGTTTGTATACTACACTCAGCAAATAGTATACTCATGAGTATACTATTTGCTGAAAGCGTCTTTTTTATAATATATTAGCCAAAAATCTGATATGATTTTAGAGTTAATAAATATTGTTCATTTGTTATTTTAATATATTCTTTGCAATAAGATCGGGTATAATCTTGTTTTTAATAATAGGGGAAAGTCGGGGATTGTTCAAGTCTTCTTTTCCTACCCATTGTATCCCAATAATCTCGTGAGCTGGCGTTGGTTCGCCAATAATTGTGCCTTGATATAATTTAATTGAAACATCTTTTGTAGTATCGCCAGAAGCAACATCTGTGTATTCGCCAATAAATTGTAGATTTGGTTCATCTGGTACTACACAAAGTTCTTCCATTAATTCGCGTTTAAGACATTCTATATCGCTTTCACCCTGTTCAATTTTTCCACCAGGTGTAATAAAATCAGTGGTAAAATTATTTTTTTCACACACCAAAAACTTTGTTTGATCCTCGTTCAGAATTAGTAAACTAACTTTGTTAAAGTAAGCCATAAATTTAAAATTATTTTACACTTGTTCTTTTACAAAATCGTAAAATTTAGTAAAGTTTTCAACAACATTTGCTTTAGTTTTTTTCTGGCACGAAAAAACTATATCAAGATAAAATTCTGATGTTGTCTCTGGCCCAACACCTCCAATTATTCCTACTGTTTTCATAATTTTTTAATATTTTTTACAAAGTCTTTAAGTTGTTTTTCAATATTTTTTGATGTATCTATTGTGTAATGGTCTATATCAATAGGTTCAAAAGTTTTTTTCAATTGAAGATGCGCTTTCCATCCTACACCCTTACCGTCCTTATATCTTTTTGCAGAGCGCTCTTTTAATATTTCGTCAGGACAAGTAATATGTAAAAAATAATGTGGGCAGTTATATTTTTTTGCAACGTTAATAACAAGGTCTCTTTGACTTTTTTTAGCAAAAGCCCCATCGATTATTAAAGAAATATTATGAGAAAGTAAATATTCGGCTGTTAAAGCGAACACATTATAACAGATAACAAGCTCCTTAGTATTAAAAGGGGTATCCTTCCCTTCATTTGATGGGTGAGGAATTATTTTCTTAATAGTTTCATCAACGGACATTTTTGGAATGTCTAACATCTTACTTAATTTTTGAGCCGTTGTTGTCTTACCGGCACCGATCTGCCCGCCGATTAGAAATAAACTTGGTTTCATAGGATAAGAAATTTTATTATATTTCACACTACTACCTTTACCATAACTAGTAGATAAATTAGCTAAACTATGTTATGATTTCCGTAGAAATTGTCTTGTAGGATAGTTTATATAACTCACAATCTTGTTAATATTTTAGCAATATTAACAAGAAAACACAATACATATCGATTTTAATTTTATGAAATAAACTACCTCAGTAAATTGTATTATACAATATGGTAACCCAGGATTTAACCGACGAACAATTAGTAGCCGAGATCCGAAAAAGTAATCCCGAACTTTACGGAGAGATTATTAAGCGTTATGAAGTGAAGCTTACCCATTATTTGCGTAAGTTTATTCGCGATGCGGACGAACTAGAAGACGTATTGCAAGAGGTTTTTATCAAGACTTATCGTAATTTGTACGGTTTTGATGTTGAAAAGAAATTTTCTCCGTGGATTTATCGGTTGGCTCATAACGAGGCAATTAATCAAATTAAAAAATACAAAAAAGAAAGTTTTTCGCTTGATGAAAAAGAATGGGAGATTGTAGATAAAAAAATTGATATTATTGGAAAAATTGATGCGGATTTTAGCAGGGTTAAAATAGAAGAAGCGTTAGCCAGATTAGATAACAAATATCGCGATCCATTGGTGCTATATTTTTTCGAACAGAAAAGCTATGAAGAGATAAGCGATATTTTACATATACCAATCAGTACAGTTGGTACCCTGATTTTACGCGGCAAAAACAAATTAAAAGATTTTTTAAAAAAATAGTATGACAATTAATTACAACGAAATGGAAAAAAAGGTCATGACCGAAATTAATAGCGGTCGAGTTAAGCTTCGTTCCAAGTATATTTTTTTGGCAGAAAAACTAGGGCTAGGCAGTGCCTTGGTTTTAACTGTTATACTAGCGGTATTATTTTTTAACCTAGTCTTATACTATCTAAAAACCTCCGATAATATTGGTTACCTCAGTTTTGGTAGTCGTGGGCTTTTTGCTTTTTTAGAATCTTTTCCTTATCTGCTAGTAATTAGTTTTATTATTTTGGTATTAGTTGCTGGATATATTGTAAAAACAAGTGACTGGTCTTACAAAAAACCGTTTGGTTATTTAGCAATTAGTTTGTCGGGCTTTATTATTATTTTTGGTAGCGCCTTGGCTTTTACCAATATTGCCGAACAAATGGAAAACGAGGCCTTTGGCCCGCGACCAATGGGTAGATTTTTACGTCCGTTTATGATGCATGGTTTAAATGAAAGAAACAGTGGTATTCTTGGGCGAATTATTTCTGTTATTCCAGAAGAAAATTTGTTAATAATTCAAACCCCATGTGGTTTAAAAAGAATAAACGTTAGCAAGTTAGAAGAACCAGAAGTGATTGGTTTAATTAGACCCGATATCTTTATTAGGGCTATAGGAGAAAAGCGGGGCAAAGATTTTATTGCTACTAGTTTAAAAATTTTACCAGACGATCAAATTCCACCCATGATTGGCAGGGGAATAAGACGACAATTTGGACCAATGGAATTGAAATAATTATCCTCGCGTAATTGTATTATATATACCTAGAGGATAAACGCGAAATTCTGTAGGTTGAAAAATTTATTTTTAATTTAATTGATAGTATGAAAAAAAGATACATATTAATTGTTCCTGCTTTCGCTTTACTTGGCTTGCTTAGCGCTGGTACAGTTCTAGCTTATGATGGTGGAGGGTTGGGTAAGGGGAGATTTAATTTTAATACCGATCCAGCTGCCGCTGCTAAAAGTTGGAGCGAACAAATAGCACAAAAAGCTAACGTGCTTGGTATAAGCGTAGCCGAAATGAAAAATTATTGGGTAGCTGGTAAAAACATTAAAGATATTGCTAAAGAAAAAGGAATTAGCGAAACTGATTTACAGGCTAAAATGAAAATTCAACGCGAAGCTGAAATGAAAACATGGTTACAATCTCTAGTATCTAATGGCCAACTAACCCAGGTGGAAGCTGATGCTCGTTTTAAATTCATGCAAGACAATCACTCCAAACAAACCGGACAAACCGGTAAAGCTCGTTTTGGAGGAAAAGGTAATTGTATGATGATGGGTGATAATAGTAAATAGATATAAATATTTTAAAAACAAGGTTTGCTTTAAACCTTGTTTTTTGATAAAATATATTCATTATAAAAAAATCTTTAATATGAATAATCCAAAATTACATTCAGTTATTAAAATTGCAGCTGCTTTAATTTTCGCCCAACTAGCCGGAGCCATTGGTGCATTGTTTACAACTCCCCAAACTGGAGTAGGAACTTGGTATAGCGTGCTAAATAGATCTAGTCTTAATCCACCTAATTGGATTTTTGGACCAGTGTGGACTACGCTTTTTTTATTAATGGGATATGCTTCGTATTTAATTTGGCAAACAAAAAAGAGTTTAATCCGAAAATGGGCAATTGTACTTTATATAATTCAACTAGCACTTAACACTTTGTGGTCTATATTGTTTTTTGGTCTTCATAGTCCAGGGGCAGCAGTAATAGAAATTGTATTTCTAGAAGCGGCAATAATTGCTTGTATTGTTTTGTTTTATAAAATTAAACCAGTAGCCGCCTATTTAATGTTACCCTATGCTTTGTGGGTGGCGTTTGCCTCGTATTTAAATTTTATGATTTGGTTTCTTAATTAATTATGAACAGTTTTTTTGATTGTATAGTAGTTGGCGGTGGACCAGCTGGATTAATAGCAGCTGGGCAAGCCGGAGCACGCGGAGCGCGTGTTTTGTTGTTGGAAAAAAACAAAGAATTAGGTAAAAAAATAAAAATCACTGGTCATGGTCGTTGCAATATTGTTCAAGCCGAATTTAATCTCAAAACATTAGTATCTAGTTATGGAGAAAACGGTAAATTTTTGTTTTCTTGTTTTAATAATTTTGGTCCTAAAAAGATAATGGAATTTTTTGAAGATATTGGTGTTGCCTTAAAAACCGAAGCCAATGGCCGAGTTTTTCCGTCTAGTGATAATGCCGAAGAAGTAGTAACCGTATTAATCAAATACTTACGTCAAAACAAAGTAGAAATTAAATATGGTGTAGAAGTTAAAGATATTGTTAAAAACAAAAGTAAAATAGTAGTAACGCTAAATAACGGCGACGAAATTGAAACAAAAAATATTATAATCGCTACTGGCGGTTTGTCTTATCCTGTTACTGGTTCTACTGGCGATGGTTTTGTGTTGGCGGAAAAAATAGGGCACCCGGTTACTAAAACCATTCCCGCCTTAGTACCACTTAAAACAAAAGAATCTTGGGTAAAAAAAATTCAAGGATTAAGTTTGTCCGACATCAAAGTAACGCTTTACAAAGGTAAGAAAAAAATCAAAGAAGCTAATGGTGATATACTTTTTACGCATTTTGGTATTACCGGCCCAGTTATTTTGAATATTAGTAAATTTGTTTTAAATAATTTGGGGGGTGAAGAAGTTTTTTTAAAAATTAATTTTTTTCCTACACTAACTCAAGAACAATTAGAAAAAAAATTGATTCAAGATTTTCATGGATTTGGAAAAAAATTAATTAAAAATGTTTTAGGTAGCATTGTCCAACCCAAAGCGGTTTTATTATTACTAGAGTTGGCAAAAATTAATGCAGATAAACCAGCTAATAGCATTAATAAAGAAGAACGAAAACGCTTGTTAGAGGTGCTAAACAGCCTTAAATTAACGATTTTGGGCAGTTTGGGGTATGAAATAGCTATGGCAACCAGTGGTGGAATAGATTTAAAAGAAATCGACCCAAAAACTATGCAATCTAAAATTCATTCTGGTATTTATTTTGCTGGCGAAGTTTTAGATATCGACGGCCCAACTGGTGGATACAATCTTACAGCCGCTTGGTCAACTGGTTATTCGGCTGGTAATAATATAACATTAGGTTAATTTAAAATTATGACTGAAACAAATATTATAAAACCAAAACGTAATTTTTATATATCTTATCTAAAAGGTTGGGCGATTTTATCGGTAATACTAATTCATTTAATCGATTGGTCAAACACAGTTCTTACTACCAACCAAACCTATTGGAAAGAACTGTTTTATCCAGGTGTATTCTTTTTTATTGCCACCGTTGGCAGTGTCATTTATATTGCGTATGGCCATTATCCCGATTTAAAAAAGCCCTTTCGTCGATTGTTAACTCGAGGTTTCCAGTTACTTGGGGTGTATTATTTATATAATATTATTAAATTTTTTGTATTTGATTTTTCTAAACAGCCTTATTACGGGCAATTTATAGAAAAGGGGACATTTGATTTAAAACATATACTGCTTTTGCAATCAGCATCTGTGCCAATTACTATAATAGTTACTATTGGTCTATTTTTACTAATCGGCCCATTACTGTTATGGCTAGTTAAAAAAGTTAATTTCCCTAAATTGGTGATTTTAGGTTTGATCATTATTATGATCGGACTTAACTATTTTGTTACTTTACCAGAAAATATAGTTACTAATCTATTGTTATCCAAAAATCTTGTTTATTTTCCACCACTTTTATGGTCACTGCCATTTTTAATTGGTTTTTATTTGGCTTTATATGGACTAGGCAAAAAAATGGGATGGTGGTTTTTGTTTTGGAGTGTATTAGCTGGTGGATATGCATGGTATTTAATTACTAGCGGTCAAAGTTGGAGACCTTCTTGGTACATGTATCCGTTACGCCCTTATTATATTATTTTTAGTTTAGCTTTAATGTACGGTATTTTTTGTTTGGGGTGGTTGTTTGAGAAGATTAAAAACAAATGGGTAAATTTGGGGTTAGCAACTTTACGCGTTTTGGGTGATTCTACTTTAGGGTTATACATTTATCATTGGATTATAATCGATTTAACTATTTGGTTATTTGCCCCACAATACAAATCAATTTGGTGGACAGTAAGCGGATTTCTAGTTATATTTTTGATTTTTAAACGTAAACAAATTAAGTTGTATTGGTTAGAACATAATGAAAATCTTAATTAAACTCATAACAATTTTTCCCAACTGTCATTCTGAACGTAGTGAAGTCTAGGATGCTCCGAGGAGTGAATCTCTGTCCAATTTGTAACAATAATTTAAAAAAATATGGAATATTTAGTATCAATCATTTTAGGTATAGTAGAAGGTATTACCGAATTCCTGCCAATATCTTCCACTGGCCACTTAATTTTAGTTTCCCATTTATTACCAGTTGTTTCAAGCGAATTCTGGAAGAGCTTCATTATTATCATCCAATTGGGGGCTATTTTATCTGTAGTGGTGTTGTATTGGAATAAATTATGGCAAATCAAAGTATTATGGGGTAAATTACTAATTGCTTTTATACCCACTGCGATTTTGGGATTAATTTTTTACAAACTAATTAAAACTTATTTATTAAATAATACTTGGGTAGTAGTGATTGCTTTGTTAGTTGGTGGTATTTTAATTATTTTGTTTGAAAAATATTATCACCCCAAAGAAACCACAACCGAGGTATGGCCCACCTACAAACAATCTTTTATAATTGGCTTATTCCAATCAGTTGCCATAATTCCAGGGGTATCACGATCTGCCGCCACTATTTTAGGCGGACTATCACTTGGTATTTC
>LBTN01000026.1 GCA_000992085.1 Candidatus Magasanikbacteria bacterium GW2011_GWA2_37_8
TTAATTATTTTAATCTAGATCAATTATGACACAGAATCGGTTAGCTATGACATTTTAACTTTGCCCGTGCTATGACATTATCACGTGGGCGGGACATAGTAACCGAGTAAATTTAGAATTTACCTAAATCTAATTCGTTATTAAACTCGATTTCTTTAACAAAATCAGACATATGACTAATAAGGATTATCGAGCCTTCATAGCTATTTACGGCCTTGGCAATGATAGGAATATGACGAAAATTGATATGATTAGTTGGTTCATCTAATACCAATAGGCCCGGCTTCATTAACACTAATCGAGCAAAAGATAGCAAGCCTTTTTGACCTTCGGATAAATGGGAAATCTTATGGCCCATTAGTTCGCCGGTAATTAAAAAGCCGGCCGCTACTGAACGCATTTGCTGAATATCTATCCCATCGGCTAAAATACTTTGTAAAGAATCAAAGACGGTTTGATCATAATCTAGGGTGGCAAAATCTTGGCTATAATAACCAACAACAGTATCTTTCAAAATAGTGACGCCTTCGTTATTATTGCTTACCAACGAACGAAGTAACGTGCTTTTTCCGATACCGTTTGGACCAGAAATTAAAAGTCGGTCACGCTGTCTAAGTAAAATATCAACTTCTTTTACTACGGGTTCGTGATTTTTAATTACTTTTACAGATTTTATCGTTACTATATTGCCAATAATACCTTGGGCAGGAATATTAAATTCTCTAATAGTTTTATCTTCGCGACGCACATCAACTTTATTTTCTTCCATCTCGGCTACTTCTTCTTTTAACTTACTAGCTAATTTACGCATCTTACCGCCCTTGTGAGCAAAAAAGTTTACCTTTTCTTTATTATCTTGAATTTCTTTTTCTAATTGAGCATTTTTCTTAATTTCTCGATCAATTCGATTTTGGATTTCTTCAACTACCGAATAATAATCGCCAACATAGGTTTCTATTTTTTTAGTAAAAACATCCAAATAAACTACACCCTCGGTAAAGCAATTTAAAAAATCAGCGTCGTGAGAAATTACCACAACAGTTTTATCATACATTACTAAAAACTGTATTAGATGATCAATTCCATCTTTATCTAAATTATTGGTTGGTTCGTCTAAAAGTAGAATATCTGGATTTTGAATTAAAGCAAAAGCCAATAAAATTCTGGCTTGTTGACCACCAGACAAATCCCCTACTTTTCTTGTTGTGGGGACAGATAAATTAACAGCATTCATTACTTTGCTTATCTGACTTTTTATATTGCCCGGAACTTCTAAAAAAGCATTGGCAAAATATTCTTCAATAGTGAGATTTAAATCTTGTTTTTCTACCACTTGCAAGGCGGTTGCGATAGTGGCGTTGTTGGTAATAAATACGTTGCCTTTATTAGGTTTTAATTCGCCTTTAATTAATTTAAATATTGTACTTTTGCCTGCCCCGTTTTGGCCCATTAAAGTAATTTTTGCGCCTTTATGGATACCAAAAGAGACCTCGTCTAATACTGGCTTTTTTTCGGCGTATTCAAATACAACGTTATCGAATCTTAAAATAATTTCTTCGGCCATAATTTAAACAAACTTATATGAATAACGAGCCTTAAAAGGTTCGCTATACACACAATAATCTCATAATTTTTGCTAATTGTCAACTATTTTGTGTTAATTAAACAAAATATCCTCATTTTAAGAGGATATTTGTGGTAAACTATTTTTTCTTCTTTTTATCCTGTTTCGGTTTCTTAACCTTTTTCTGTTGAGCGTTGTTTCCTTTTGCCATAGAAAATATGATTAAATGAATTAAATATTATTTCTTTTTTAATATTTTTTCGATTGTCTTTAATCTAGTATCTATCTCGTGAATTTCTCTGTTAGTTTTATTGTCTGCTTTTATATCCAACCTAATCTCATCTTCAGTTTTTTCTACTATTTTTTTCTCCTGTTTTAAACCAGAGATAATAATTTCATTACCAATAAAACTAGTTACAAACAAACCGACTGTTAGCAACAAGACGCCACCAACTAGCATTGACAACGGGCCGTCCCACCAAGGTAACGCTAATACACTGGTACTTGATACACTATCACCGGTGGAAAAAAATAGTTCCATTAAATAATCGACGGTATGCCAAACACCACGCCAAAAAATTATTACCCCTGCACCACCGATAAAAGCATAAATAATCGGAAAATGACTAAGTTTGCTACGCACTTTATCTTCCAGTTTGTCACCTAGATTATAAATAAATTTAAAAAACATAAAAATAATTAAATTTTCTTAGGAAATATAACTGATAAAACGATTGAAACAATTAAAGCGAACATTATAACACCGAAGGATATCAGTGACGAAACGTGAAGACCAAAAATTCCAGAAAGCATTTTTAAACCAATAAATAATAATATAACCGCCAAACCTTTTTGCAGATGATGAAAACGGTGTAAAACACTTTCAATTAAAAAGAACAATGCGCGTAACCCCATTACTGCAAAAATATTGGAAGTAAACACAATAAACAGGTTTTGCGAGATAGCGAAAACCGCCGGTATAGAATCGACAGCAAAAATAATATCAGTACCCTCTACTAACAACATTACTAAAAACAATAAGGTAAACATAAACTTTCCATTTTCACGACAGAAAAACTTACCGCCATGGTGGCTAGTGGTGAATGGTAAATATTTATGAGCAAATTTAAAAATTTTGTTATTATTAAAATCGACGTGTTCTTCTTTTTTATCACGAAGTAATTTGATACCAGTGTAAAGCAAAATAGCACCAAAGATATATAATACCCAATAAAATTGATGACTAATATAAGCACCGGCGCCAATAAAAATTCCTCGGAATATAATTGCCCCTAAAATTCCCCAAAATAGTACTTTGTGATGATATTTTTCTTCTAGTTTAAAAAAACTAAAAATAAGCATTATCACAAACAAATTATCTACCGACAACATTTTTTCGGTTACATAGGCACTCATAAACTGTGCGGCCATTTCTCTGCCCATATATAAAAAAATCAACCATCCAAAAACAACCGAAACAGCTATCCAAAAAAGCGACTGGGTTAAAGCCGGCTTAAATTCTATTTTATGACTTTTTTTATTTAAAAATCCAAGATCAACTACTAAAAACAAAGCAACTATTACTGCAAATAAAATAAACAAATTTGTCTCAATACCCATAATTAATTTTTACTTATCCTTACTCCCCCACTGCCAATGAGGTTTTTCTCCAGTTTTATAACAAATTAATATTAAAATTAACACCAAAACAATATTTTGCAGTGCAAAACTAGAAACTACCTCGCTTGTAGGATAAGCCGCACTAACACGGTGAGAGTTTAATGTTAACAATCCTACAAAAATAACAATCACTAACCAACCTTGCCAAGTAGCTGGCACCCAACCCCGACCATAAAGCTTGGCTTTAAACCAATACTTTTTGGGATTGTTATGCAGATATTGTAAATATTCTTTTATCACAAACTATTCGGTTGTTTTTCCATCAAATTCTTCATCATCGTTTAAAGCAATTTCTTTGGTGGCATGCACAACACCGTCTTGGTGATGAGCGGGAGAATAAATAGTATAGAGTTTTAAATCTGTTTCTGCGGATGTATTAATAATATTGTGTTCGGCACCAGCTGGAACAATAACGGCATCGCCGTCTTTGACCATATATTCATTACCATCAATTAATACTTTCCCTTCCCCTGCTTCAAAACGAAAAAATTGGTCATTATCGGCATGAATTTCCATACCAATTTCTTCGTTTGGGCGCAAACTCATAGCCACTAACTGAGAATGTTTACCAGTATATAAAACCTGACGAAAATTAGTATTGGCTAAAGTTAATTCTTCAATTGAGCCTTTGTAACCCTTCATATGATTTAAATTAAAAATAAACAACTAATTGTAGCTGTTTATATTTTACCAAATTTTAGAGTTTTTGACAACAAGTTAATAATCTTGACTTTGTTCATTTAAAGAATATAATATATTTGTTAATTTATATATTTAAAATATGAAAGAAATTAACCAATACATTGATGCTCGCGAAGCAGATATATATAAAATGCCTATAACCGACCGAATTGACTGGCTTATCAACCTGAGCAAACGACACTCGGAAATATACTGCACACCCGAAGCATATTTGGACAGAAAAATGTACTCTGCAAAACATCCAACACTAATAATTGTTTTAAAATGCATGGACGGGCGTATTCATATCCCCTACGCCACAAAAACACCAATGGGTATTATTTTGCCAATTCGTAATATTGGCGGAATGTTTGATATGGGCTGGCCTTATCTTGGCGAGGTACTCTATAACACTGTAAATAATTCCGTAGAATCTTCTCAGAAAGTATTGATGCTTATCACCTATCATTTTTCTAAAGGAGACAAACACCGTGGTTGTGCTGGTTTTCATTATGATTGCGAGGCATCAAAAAAACATGTGGCCGAATTAAAAAAACAGATAGAATATGTTTTTGGCCACAACCATCAAACGGTTTACCCCGTTATTTGTGGTTTTGAAACTGATGAGGATGCCATGATACTTCATGGCGAAAATAATGAAATTTTAGATCTGGCGGAACAAAAAAATACTAGTGAAGAATTCTGGACAAATAAACTACGTATGATGTACCCAGATATGCCAGATCGCATACTTCGTGATTTAGTTCCACTTGCTACCGGTAACATTGAACATATCGCAGAAATTAGAAACTCTCACCGCAATCTAGATCTGGATACAGTGCACCGAGAATGGATTATTTGTGTTGGTAGAGGTTTTGATTTTTTACATGTACCAAATATTGCTTTAATCATCGGTCCTTATAGCCCCGATATTGGCGGACCGATTACCGATGCAGTTGGTATTATAAAATCAAATATGACAAAAGGGATGATCCCAAAAGACGGATTTTTACTATTAGCATCGGCGCCATATTCTGAAATAGGAGTAGATATGGCAAGAGCAGAATTAAAATCTCGATTCCTTGGAGACTACGCGTCTGAAGTTATTAAAAAACACCACCCAGACATGTACGAGTTAATGATTAAAAAAACCGCTGTATTAAACTGGCATACTAGGCATCTAGAGGTAAAAAATTAAAAAAAACTATTATTTTTTTAGACTGCTTAAGCTTGAGGAGCTGTTTCTTCTGAAGCAGTACCAGCTTCTGGAGCTGTTTCTTCTGAAGTAGCGTCTGAAGTAGCGTCGGTAGCCGGAGTAGTAGTTTCTTCTCCGTCAAAATTATTGAACACCATAGTGAACAACGTTAATCAATAATCTGCCAACTAGTGGTAGCCAACATTGGGAATAGTATAGCACAAAATACGATTTTTGTCAAGGTAATTAGGGGTTTTTGGCTTTAATAAGGTATAAATTCTCTCAAAATATTTTATAACTCATCAATGTCCACCTGATATTTTTTGGCCGTAGCTAACACATTATCGGCATAAAAACGATATGTAAGATTTACTGATCCCGCAAAATAACGCAAGGCCGCTTTCCAATCACCATCATCAGTACCATCGGCGCCATCACTTTTTAACTTGATAGCTGACGCCAAAAAAGCATCACGAATATCCCAAGGATTTGCAAAACCTTTTCCAGACAAAGCACCAACCTTATTTTTATAACCCATCCAAGTAGAAGGAATAAATTGCGCTGGCCCCATAGCTCCGCCCCAACCAACTTGCTTGCCGTTTTTATCGTGCATTGGACACGATACAGGAGTAGTATCGGTATCCAACCCCAGGTCTTTTGTAATTTGCAAAAAAGGTTCTTGATCGCGAGTTGGTTTCATTATTACTTTCCAACTTTTTTCTTCTGGATCACCAGCTCGATTACAAGTGCCAACATTTTTTCCCAAATTTGATTCCTGAGTTAGAATAGCCAAAAGTAAAGCAGCCCGAACTCCAGTTAATCCAGACGCCCATTTAGCAATATCTACAGCCTGTCCAAAATCAATTTGTTTACCGGTATTAAACAATTCATAAATACGATTACGAATTTCTGCGGCTCGTTTTTTCTTATCATTAATTACTGCCTGATAATTACTTTCTAAACCTTTAGTTTTGACTAAAAGCGAATTTTGCTCACTTAAACTCTCACCTAAACTTGCTTTTTGAATCGAACTAATCTTTAACAGATTGTCGGTTTCAATTTTTTGATCTTCCAATTTTACTTGTTTGTCTGTAAGCTCTATAGTTAAAATTTGATTCTGTTTAAGCACTATTTCCAACTCTCGTGTTAAGTTACCGTACTCTCTTATTTTATTATAGGCGTCAGACAAACCATTCATACTAGCCAATTGGACCAAAACATTATCGCTAGTAGTATTCATCTGACGCAAAATACCTCCTATTTCTTTTTTTAAATTTTGTTGCTTAAGCAAGCTGTTTTCAATATCACTCTCGGTAGCAGTAAGTTGACTACTGATTTTTGTTAATTGTAAAGATGTTTGTTTAATTTGTAAGTTTAAGGTTTTCTGACGAGTTTGTAATTGACTTATTTTAGCATTTAATGTAGATTTTTGACTTTGTGTTTGGGAAAGCTCTTTAGTATACTGATCGATTTGTTGTTGTATATCTTTTAACTCTTGCTCTAATTGCACTTGAGTTTCGTTACCAGCCAAAACAAAATTAAACGGCGTTACAAACAAAACAACGATTAAAAAAAGTAATAATATTTTTTTTAGAAAACTCGATATAGTATTCATTTCGCGATATACTTAAGATCAGTTTACAGAATTGGTATCCTTATCATATCATAAAACAAAATTTTTGTCCTATAATTGTCGGTAGACTAATTAAAATAATGGCCAACTTTAGCCATTATTTTAAAATCTAAAAAATTAGATACCCCATTTTTACTAATTTTTATTTCCTTTTTGAACCTGGCCAACCTGCGATGATTCTTCTTCAACTTCTACATTGTTGGTTGGGGTAGTATTAGACATATCTTTAATCACATTACCCACCTCTTGTCTTACTTCCTCTTTTATTTCCGCTCTCTCCTGAAGCATTGTTCTGTTTTCTGCTTTAATATTCATTTTCTCTTCACGTAATTGTTCTAATTCTGTCTTTGCCGACTCATCTCCACTTTGTACTTTCTGCAACAATTCTTTCTTTTCGGTTAAAAAAGTTTTAACTTCTAATAAATGGTCTTCAATTCTTTGTTTTACTTCTTCTAGGTGTTCTCTAACTTCTTCTGATATATTTTCATTATTTATTGCGTTTAATAAACGCTGACTATTTTCTAAGCCCGCCTGACGCATTTCTTGTAATTTTTCTAAATCCTCTGGTGCTAAACGAGCTTCTATCTTTCTAATTAGCTCCTCACGACGAAGTGTATGATCGCCAGCTCTTTCTAAAATCTTCTGCGCACGCTCATCAACTTTTTGCAACATCGCCTCCTTTTTTTCTTCAATTTTTTGCATAAACTCATCAGATTTTTGCATCATTTGTGTAGCACGCTCTTGAAGCGCTTGATTATCTCCGGCTCTTTCTGCAATCATTTCTGCTAATTTTAATCTTTCTTCGGCAAAAGTCATCATTTTTTCGGCTTTTTTAACTGGATCAAAAGTTACTGCTAATGAAACTCTTTCTCTTATGTTTCTCCAAAACAAACCCCAAACACCTGGAATTTGTACCGGCTCGGTAACGGTTACTACTTCTGATACTGGCGGGGCAACTGTTCCTGTAACATCTACAGCCACATCTGTTAAAACAGCCGAAGGAGTAGCCGTTTCGGATGTAACTGTAATTGTTAGAGGCGCTTCTTCGGCCAAAACTGGACTACTTAAAATTAATCCGACTGTAATAAACGCCCCAGCCATAAAATATTTAAATATTCTATACATATAAAGAATGAGTTAATTAATAAATTGTAATAAAATAATTATTTTTTGTTATTCGACAATCCGTCGGCCGATTTTTACTCGCGACCGTATTTTTTTTGATTCGATACGTTTTAATTTGGACGCCCTAGTTGGACGAGTTGGTTGACGTTTTTTGGGAACACGTAAGGCACTAGCTACCAAAGCTTTCAAACGTAAAATTGCCAATATACGATTTTGTGACTGCGACCTTTCCTCTTCTGATACAGCCACTAATTCGTCTTTATTATTTATTTTATTCGCTAATTTTGCCCATACCCGCATTTTTTCTTCTAAAGACAAAGCTTGCGAGCGACCTATCGGCCAATGCACTGTAACTTTAGTTGAAGTTTTGTTAACATTTTGCCCTCCAGCACCAGAAGACCGAGCAAAACTTACTCTAATTTCATTGGCGGGTATTTGAAAAAGGCAAGCTGCACTTTGGGGCATAATAAAAAATATTACTACAGGCGGATGATTATTTTATTCAACACAAATATGTGCCACCCTTCCCACTTCCCCACTTTTTAATCTAACCTTTATACCATGGGGGTGAAAACTTGAATTCGTTAAAATTTCTGATACAATCCCACGAGTAAGTTTACCAGTTTTTTGATCAGCTTTTAAAACAATCTCTACTTCTAAACCAACTTTAACATCTGCCCGATTTTGTCCGTTCATATTTTATATTTTCTTCAAAATCTTAAGCACGCTCTCCTTGCAAAAATTCCCCGCATGCGTTTTAACTAATTTCTTTTTTAGAACAGCTGGCAATGCTTTTTCTAGTTCTTTTATAATAGAACTAGGAGCAAATAAATAAACAACGTCTACTTTTTGTTCTACTACCAATTTTTTGGTTGCTTCCTTAAAATTTTTAATAAAATCTTGTTTAGCTAGCTTTTTTAATTGTTCAATTTTAGAACCGGTTTCAAAAGCTACCAAACCACGACGAGCCGAGTCTTCACGATCAGAAAATTTAGTTTTTTCTAACCTAAAATGAAAAATATTACTAATTACAGTATCGCGAGCAATAAAAAAGTTTGCTTCTTCTGTGCCCGTTACCAAAATTAGCCCAGTTTTATTTTTAAATTGCAATAAGATGGATGGTATTTTCATATAACTTAAAAGTAGTTATAATTACTATTATTAGTATAGCAGATTAAATTTAAAAATACTACTATTATGATTTTTCAGAATCGGCGTACGGCCGGACAACAACTAGCCAAAAAGCTTCTTGGCTTTAAAAACGATCCAAAGGCTATTGTTTTAGGTTTGCCTCGAGGTGGCGTTATTACCGCTCATGAAATAGCTAAAATATTAAATTTACCACTTGATATTATTGTAACCAGAAAAATTGGCGCGCCCTACTCCAAAGAATTAGCAATTGGCGCATTAAGCGAAGATGGTCGTCCAATTTTAAACCACAACTTAATTCAAGAATTAAACGTTTCGAAAGATTATCTTGATCGAGAAATTGAAAAAGAAAGACGGGAGGCAAAACGCCGTTTGGAAAAATACCGTCACGATAAACCAAAATTAAATTTAAAAAATAAAACCGTAATCTTGGTTGATGACGGTATTGCTACAGGTTATACAATGTTCGCGGCGGTTGATTTGGCTAAAATAAAGGAGGCATCTAAGATTATTATTGCTTCCCCAGTAATAGCATCCGACACGCTGGACACGTTTAAAGCTTTAAAAATAGAAGTAGTATATTTAGACAACCCGTCTTTTTTTAGCGCAATTGGACAATTTT
>LBTN01000027.1 GCA_000992085.1 Candidatus Magasanikbacteria bacterium GW2011_GWA2_37_8
GGAAGCGGCGGCGGCGAAGGCTGCCGAGAAGAAGCGGATGTCCGACGAAGCACTTCAGAAGTGCTTCACCGTCGCCGAACAGGCCGACAAGGCCGACTCGATAGACAAGTTCGGCACGGAAGACCCGCTCGAGCAGATGTATCGTGAGTACGCGGACGCCGACGCTGGGCAGGGCGAGTTCATGGAGTGCTACAAGGTGCTCCAGGAAATCCAGAAGAACATGCGCCACGCGGTGGGTGCCTCAGACGCGAGCACCGATCGCGCCGTCACCTGGTACTTCAAGGAGTACCACCGGCGGCGCCAGGCACCGATCTTCACGAAACTCCACATCCCCATCGGGTGGGGGTGCTGGGGTGAGTGTGGCGAACTGCCGCGGCCCGAACTGGTAGCACGGTACGTCGAAGACCTGCAGAAGTCGGGCATCAACGATTTCGGTTTGGTCGGCACGACCAAAGAGGCGTTGGAAAAGGCCTACAAGGTCGGGATGAGGGAAGTCTACAACGACTACTTATCCACCAAGGACACGTACGAGATCGGGCGCCACCAGGGGTGGCTCTGCGACGCGATCGAACACGGGCCGTTGAACGGGGACGTCAAAGTCCCACCACACGGCCTGTCGGCCAAGGAGGTCTCGGCGCTGAAATGCGTCGACCAGGGCGAGTAGCCCACCAGTACGGTTGGTGCACGCAAGTGCGCCAGCGTCTGATCAACCGGATCTGCGAACGAACGGAGGGAACCTGTCCCTACCCCGCATCGCTCGTCAGGTCCCTCCGTTGTAACTTGTAATAAATTGCAGGTTGCAATGGAGAAAAATAAAAATCATACTAATTAGTATGATTTTTTGTTACTTGTGAATTGCTATTTATTAATTTTTCACCACTTCCTGATACACCTCTTCCAACTTCTGATAATATTCTTCTTCGCTGTGATTTTCTTTTACATATTTTCTTCCATTCTCTCCAATTTTCTTGGCCTCTTCTGGACTTAACATCATCGCTTTTTTTATTGCTTGTTGTAACGATTCTACATTTTCTGGTTTAGCTAAAAATCCAGTTACTCCGTCTTTGATTAATTCTGGATTACCACCCCGATCAGTGGCTACTACAATTTTGCCCAAACTTAATGCTTCTAAAATGGTAAGCGAACAATTTTCATAAAACAAAGATGGCACAACCATTACTCGGGCGGCGTGTAAAATTTGTTGCCAACGTTCGTTGTTTACCCAACCGGTGCGGTGCACATTGGTTAAACTGTATTGTTTGATAAAATTATCTACCCAAACACTTTCGGGGCCATTACCCGCAATAATTACTGGATACTGGCGCAAATGGGGCAGAGCCTGCATAAAAATTTTAATACCTTTTTCTTCATGCAACCGGCCTAGATAAACGATGCAATCACCAAGTGATGGATATTTTTCTGGAACAGCTGCTGGATTTCGCACTAACACCATTTTGTTTTTTGGAAACCCCCACTCTACCATTTTGTTTAACATAAATTCTGATGGACAAATAAATTTATCTACCATTTTCCAAATTCCTCGCAACCAATAATAATACATTTCAAGTGCCCCAGCCGCGCTTTTGGTGCAAGATTTATCTATACATCGATAACGCACGCAGTTAAAATATTTATGCTGGAAACAACGTTCGCAAACAGAATGATCAACAATCATTCGATGACTAGGACACATTGGTTGCACATCATGCACAGTTAAGACAATTGGAATTTTTAATTTTTTTAAAGTAGTAAAAATACTAGCCGAAAGTTGGTGAGTAACATTATGCAAGTGTGCTACTTGTGGATCCGTAGCCAAAGATAGGGCGCGGATTTTTTTTATAACTTCGTTAGAATGAAACAAATGCCCAAAAGTAGCCAAGGCGGTAATACCATCTAACGAAGTGCCAGTTAATTCGGGCAAAGTAGGAATAAAATAGGCAGAAAAATCAGACGGTAAATTTTCTTTCCGTTTCATCGAAAATTCTATTACCTCGTGGCCCCGGGTACGCAAACCTTTAATTGTATTCAAAAACACCACCTCTGCCCCACCACGACGATAAAAAAATTTATTAGCTTGTAAAATTCGCATAAATAAAAGTTTATAAAGTTTTAAAGTTATAAAGTTTGTAAAGTTAAAAAGTCAAAAATTCACAATCCAAAACTTTATGAACTTTATAACTTTAAAAACTTAACTACTTTACCAATGTCAACACCAATTCTTCTCCATTTTTTTCTGGTTTGCCAACCCGAGTAAAATTACCCACCTTAATTTTTGTAAATCCAGCTTGAATAGACAAATCTTTTAATTCGTCGGCAGTAAAACTATGAATAAATCTTTGCACATTTTTACCTGGTGTTCGTGTCCAGCCAACCAAAAAATCATTTTTGCCCAAATTAATATTAGGTTTTTTGATTTGTTCTTCAATGCCAAATCTTTTTCTCGGCCAATCGTTTAATAAATTCCAATTAATAATTACCGCCTCTCCCCCACTTTTTAAAACTCGATAAATTTCTTGTAAAAATTTTAAGCGCAATTTTTCGGAAGGGATGTGGTGCATTACCGCAAAACTAAAAACTTTATCAAAACTATTATTTTTAAATTTTAATTTTTTAGTAGCATCACCAACATAAAAATCAACTTCTGGATATTTTTTTCTGGCAATTTTAATTAATGCCGAAGCAATATCAACCCCAATATATTTAACATTTTTTTTCATAACTGCCGGTACAATCAAACCATTACCACAACCCAAATCCAATAATTTTTCACCATTTTTTAATTTTTTAATTTGCTTCATTTTTAATTCACTAGGCGCATAACGCGAAGAATCCCAATCGGAAGCGATGGTATTGTATTGTTCTTTAATTTCCTTTATAATCTGAGTATTAGATAACATGCTTATATGGAAAACATTCCAGAAAAAATAATTTTAGATTGCATTAAAAAAATGCCTAAAGACGCAGAAAGTTTAAACGACTTGAAGCGTCTGATTTTGCGTAACTCTAAAGATAGAAAAAGCATTCCTACTGTTGCAATTCTGCTTAAATCATACCACAAAATGGTTAAGTCGGGCAAGATCAAAAAAAGTATTCAGCTCGAAAAACTTTTAACAAAGCGCGCTGTGCGCACACTTTCGGGTGTTTCAATTGTTACTGTATTAACCAAACCTTTCCCCTGCCCTGGGCAGTGTATTTATTGCCCTAGCGATGCCCGTATGCCCAAAAGCTACTTGGCCGACGAACCAGCCGCTGCAAGGGCCCTAATGCTTCAATTTGACCCCTACGAGCAGGTTAAACGCCGAATTGAGGCATTGACAGCCAATGGCCATCCCACCGATAAAATAGAGCTTATTGTAAAGGGCGGCACTTGGAACTCTTACCCAATAGATTACCAGTATTGGTTTATACTCCGATGTTTTGAGGCGTGTGATGGAGTAAGGAATAAGGAGAAAGGAATAAGGAATAAAAAAATTGAACAAATAAAAAAGAAATTAAAAAAAGAACAACGTAAAAACGAAACATCTAAACATCGTATTGTGGGTCTAACTTTAGAAACCCGGCCAGATCATATTAACGAACAAACAATCTGGCAAATGCGAGAAATGGGTTGCACTCGTATTGAACTGGGGGTGCAAACAACTGATGAAAAAATTTTAAAAGCCATCAAACGCGGGCATGATACTGCCGAAACCAAACGCGCCACCGAACTGCTACGCAATTACGGTTTTAAAGTAGATTATCATCTAATGCCACAACTCCCGGGCGCCACCCCTGCCAAAGATCTAAAAATGCTACTTTCCATTTTTTCTGATCCGGGATACAAGCCCGATATGATTAAAATTTACCCTTGTACTGTAATCGAAAATTCTGAATTATATGAATGGTTACAAAGAGGAGACTACAAAACCTACTCCGACCGCAATTTAATAAACATTTTAAAAAAATTCAAAACCCAAATCCCCCGCTATTGCCGAGTTTCTCGTCTTATCCGCGATATCCCAGCACATCATGTTAAAGCCGGAAATATTACCACCAACCTTCGCCAAGTAATACAAAAAGAAATGGCCGAAGAAGGGTTAAAATGTAATTGCTTGCGATGTCGTGAAATTGGACATCAAATAGACTTGGAACATAAAATAAAAAATGTAAAACTTTTTACAGACAAATATAAAACCAACGGTGGAACAGAATATTTTTTAAGCTACGAAGATTCAAAACGTCAAGCAGTATTTGCTTTTTGCCGTTTACGTATTAATAACAAAAATATTAACCCAGCGCCAGCAATAATCCGTGAATTACATACCTACGGACAATTACTGGAAATAGGAACAAAAAACAAACAAGATTCACAACATCAAGGCCTGGGCAAAAAACTTGTCCAAGAAGCAGAAAAAATTGCTAAGAAAAATAAAAGTAAAAGTATAGCCGTAATTTCTGGTGTGGGCGTACGAAGCTACTACCGCAAACTGGGATACAAATTACACCAAACTTACATGATAAAAAAACTGCCATAATACTTGGCAGTTTTTTAATAAACAAAAACACCATTCGCAAAAATCTCCTCGTTATATCTATAATATTTTACAGACATAACGAGAAGCGAATGGTGTGTTTGTCCGCCGTTAGCTCCTCGCACGTACCGACCACAGGTCGGTTTGGTACGCTAGAGCCCCATCTGGCGGAGGGCGCTCTCGAAGTGGCCGGCGAAGGTGCGCCTCACGCTGGCGTAGAACTGCTCGTCGAGGGGCAAGCCGTGGAAGAATTCGTGCCCTTCCCACTTGACGTGAACGATACAGATCTCGGTGCCCACCGCGTAGGCAACTTCGCCATCGAAGGCAGTGCCATCACGAAGCAGTAGCGCCATGTTGGCTACCGGCCACTGGCCGATAGTTCCGAGATGTCCTTGGCACGCGATTACGCATGCCATGCCGAACGTGTACTTGCGCCGTCCAGCACCCCACTTAGCAGCTATTTCAGCCGCCGCATTCATCGTCATCACCGCTTCTCCCAACGCGGCGACGAGCTGAAAGACAGTAGCCGGCGCGAGCAGGGTCGTCAGGTGGACACCATCCACCCACTTCGTACGCAACTCGTAAGGAAGCGTCGCAACCATCTTCGCACCCCTTCTTAATTGAGGAACTATTACCATCTAACCATATCCAAAAGAAAAAGTCAATATAAAAACCCGCCAATCAGCGGGTTAATTTATTTAACAAATTTCCCTTTAATTTACCACAAATTCAAAACTGCCACTCCTCCAGCCATAAATAACACTCCGGCTAATTTCAAAAACAAATTACCCCTATCCATTTCTTCTTTTAATAACAACGGTTTAAAAAATGAAACTACCATAGCAATAACAAAAACAAAAATTGCTTGAAAGCCTTCCATCGCGTATACCAAAGCCGCTAACCCAACAGACAACGCCCAAACATTAAAAAATTGAGCTACATGTTCTAACATCGAAACCAGTAAAACAGTTCCAAATAATTTACTGTCAACTGTTTTCCACTCCATCATAAAATCATTGCGGAATTTTTTAGATAAAAACAATAATAAAGCGCAAGTAAAGCCAACAATGTTAATCCAAATCAACGCTACTACAAATGGCACTAAACGAGAAACAAAACTAAAAATTACCGCATAGATAGTATATAAAAAACAAGAAAATATCAACCACCAAACTGCTTTAGAAAAAGCTATACCACCTCGCCTAATATGAATTCCACCGAGTATCGCACCAGTGAGTAGTAAAAATAAAGCCAACAACTGCCCTAAATTTAATTTTTGACCAATTGTAAGCCAAGCAATAACTAAACTAAAAATTGGCATTATATTCCACCAAATATTTATTCTAGTAACTTCCTCCATTTGCATAGCTTTGATATAAGGAAAGCTTGCTAAAAAACAAATTACTCCAGCTGCAACCAACCAAAAAAATAACTTGGCTTCAGGAACATAAAAATTTACAAAAGGTATTAATAAAACAAACACAATTGTCAAAAGCCACAGCCAAGACATAAAAATATAAGGGTTTTTTACCCTGTTAGCAACAATGTATTTATCTATTACATTCGTAATAGACCAAAAGAAATTAGCCGAAACTGCTGGTATTAACCACCACATAAAATTTGCGAGTTAGTATAGATTATGATAACATAATAAGACTTAAATAACAATTTTATGGACTTACCAAATAATACAATTCTTGCTTCGGGGCCAGTTATTATCGAGGATAATAAGGTGCTTTTAAATAGGGAAAGAAAATCGGATGGTACAGAAAGTAAATTTTTTATGTTCCCTGGTGGCACGATGGACGATTTTAATACCACTTTAGAAGAAGTTTGCAAAAAAGAGGCTAAAGAAGAAATGGGAATTGAAATAGAAATAATTAAACCCCTACGTACTTTATGGATAAACCGTCCAGATCAAAATACCTATGCCGTACTTGTACACTACTTAGCCAAAAGAATCGGTGAAATAAACCCTGGACCAGAAACACTTGAGTGGGGTTGGTTCGATATAAATAACTTACCAGAAAATTGCGCACCGAATGTATATGAAATAATTAATGATTTTAAAAATATGGTATAAAAAATTGTTAAATTATTAAACTTTTAAATTGTTAATTATTTTTTATGAACAAAATTTCTTTAAAAGATTACGATCCAACTATCCAACAAGCTATAAAAAACGAACTAAACCGCCAAGAACAAGGACTTGAAATGATTCCCTCGGAGAACTTTGTTTCACTGGCCGTACTTGAAGCACTAGGTTCTGTTTTAACTAATAAATATTCCGAAGGCTATGTAGGCAAACGTTATTACGGTGGTTGTGAATTTATTGATGTAGTTGAGCAAACAGCTATTGATCGTGCTAAACAAATTTTTGGTGCCGAACATGTAAATGTTCAGCCGCTTTCTGGCGCGCCAGCTAACATTGCTGTGTATTTTGCTTTGCTTAATCCTGGTGATACCGTACTTGGGATGGATTTGTCTCACGGCGGGCACCTAACCCATGGCCACCCCGTTACCTACATGGCCAAAATTTTTAATTTTATCCGTTACAAAACTAACGCCGAAGGGAAAATTGATTTAGATAATTTACGCCAAATGGCGTTGGAGCATAAACCAAAATTAATTTTAGTTGGATACAGTGCGTATTCACGCGAAATTGAATATGAAAAAATCAAAGCCATCGCCGATGAAGTGGGCGCCTACACTATGGCCGACATCGCCCATATTGCTGGGCTAATCGCTGGCGGACAAATGAATAATCCGGTACCAATTTTTGATGTGGTTACCACCACCACCCACAAAACTTTACGTGGGCCCCGTGGTGCTATGATTATGTGTAAAGAAAAACTAGCCACCATAATTGATAAAGCAGTATTTCCTGGGCTTCAAGGAGGACCCCACGAAAATAATATCGCTGCCAAAGCAATTGCGTTTAAAGAAGCCTTGGAACCAGACTTTAAAGAATACGCCCGCCAAATAAAAGCCAACGCTAAAGTATTAGAAAAAAAGTTTAATGACTTTGGTTACAAATTAATGTTTGGCGGTACTGATAATCACCTACTATTAATTGACGTTTTTTCTACCAAAGGCGTAACCGGTAAACAGGCTCAAATTGCTTTGGACAAAGCTGGTATAACCGTTAACAAAAATATGATCCCCGATGATCCACGCAGCCCAATGGACCCATCTGGTATCCGCTTGGGAACTCCAGCTCTTACCACTCGTGGTATGAAAGAAGCAGAAATGGAAACAGTGGCCGATTGGATTAATGAAGCCGTTATAAATTGGGAAGATGAAAATAAACTAGCAGAAATTAAAAGTAAGGTAATAGAACTTACTAAAAAATTTCCTTTGTACCCAGAACTAGTTTAAAACAAACCCAAACAAAAACCCTGCACCGTTCTGGTGCAGGGTTTTTTATAATTTACTTAAACTATTTCTCTAACTTCTACCACATTTACATGCCCGGCTTGGCCAACTGGCTCGCCAGCAACCACAATTATTTTATCTCCCTTATGCGCTAACTTTTGCTGTTTAATATATTGCACGGCTCGCTCGAACAATTCTTCAATCGTACTACAAGTCGGTAAGATAAATGGGTCTACACCCCAAGAAAGATTAAGTTGACGTTGAACACGCACATCATTGGTAGCAACCACCACTGGTAAAGTAGAACGCATATGGCTAATCATTCGGCCGGTTTCACCAGTAAGCGAAGCTGCTAAAATAATTTTAGCACCTACTTCTTCGGCTACAATACGAGATAATTCAATTATCGCGGTATCAACCGATGTTCCTTTTTTATGGGTTGGCGGTAAATCAGTATCATCATATTCGGAACGTTCTGTTGTAATAACAATTTCTGCCATTGTTTTTACTGTTAAAACCGGATGTTTGCCAGTAGCAGTCTCATTAGACAGCATCACAGCATCAGCATGATCAATTACAGCATTAGCTACATCAGACACTTCGGCCCTAGTAGGACGACTATTTGTTTGCATCGAATCAAGCATCTGGGTAGCCACAATTACTGGTTTGGCAATATTATTAGCTGCATCAATTAATTTTTTCTGGACAAGAGGAACCTCGGCCGCACGAATTTCTACGCCCAGATCCCCTCGCGCCACCATAATACCATCGGTTACTGCCAAAATTTCTTTAATATTATTTACCGCATTTTTTCTTTCAATTTTAGAAATAATACGAATAGGATTCATTGGCTTCAAACCTAGCTCTTCTTCATATTGTTTAATTAAAAATCTAGTATCCAAGATATCTTGAGCATTGTTTACAAACGAAATCGCCACCATATCTACCCCTAATTCAACCCCAAATCTTAAATCAGTTTTATCTTTTTCGGTTAAAGAAGAAATTGGTAAATTAGAATCTGGCAAATTAATACCTTTGTGATTTTCAATTAACCCGCCCTCGGTTACAACTGCAATAATTTTGGTACCAACAACCTCTTGAATCTCAGTTTCTACTCGACCATCATTAATTAGTAATTTTTCTTTTGGTTTAACATGTTTATATAAATCTGGCACATCTACTGGAATCTGCCCATCTGTATAAGTAGTAATAGCGGTATTAAAAGTAACCATATCTCCTTCAGCTACCAAAATACCGGCTTCAGGCATAGTACCAACCCGAATTTTTGGACCCTGCAAATCTTGTAAAATTAGAATCGGCTCATGTAATTTTTCTTCTATCACGACAAGCAGGACCTATAGTAACAACAATTTTTGTATGTTTTTGCATAAACTATTTAATAGTGGCTTTAATCTGCTCACGCTGTGCGGCGTTAAGTGGTAGTAAATTCATTAGTTGTTCTAATGATTGCGTGTTAATATTAGTAATACCTGTTTTATTTGTAGTACCGCCCAATAATCCTTGATAAGCATCAAAAGCGCTTTTCATAATTGGCGAAAGATAAATAATAGCCAAAACAATTGGCACAACGATTAAGAAAATTCGTAACCAACCAGCAATGGCCGACCACAACAATTTGTTATTTATCTTACGATTCTGTTCGTAGATAATTTGCGACCATTTTAAATTTTTTTCCATTAGCTCACGTAAGTCGGCAGTGCTGTTTTTTGGGGTTGATTCTATTTTGTCTACCGCTACTGGTTCGGCTTCGGTTTTGGCCTCTACCAACGGCGGTGTTGTTTGTTTGTGCTTAAACATAGATTAATTTTTTAAAGAAGAAATTTTCTTTAATTCTTTTTCAAAAGTTCGTACATCTTTAAAATCTCGATAAACACTGGCAAAACGAATGTAGGCTACTTTATCAAAAGATTGTAAATGTTTCATTACTAATTCTCCAATTTCCGCACTAGCAATTTCTCGTTTTTTCTTTTTTTGGATATCACGCTCAATAGCATGAATTAAGTGACGAAACTTTTCTTGAATAAACGGCCGCTTGGTTAAAGACCGACGCACACCATCCTCCATTTTGTCTCGCATATAACTCTCACGACTACCATCGCGCTTTACTACGGTAATATCTAATAACTCAATTTCTTCAATGGTAGAAAAACGATAATGGCATTTATCGCATTCTCGACGACGGCGGATTGCTAAATCGCTAATTACTGGTCTGGTATCCACCACGCTGGTATCCTTATTATTGCAAACAGGACAACGCATAAATTAAATTAAAGATGCAAATATTATACCATTTGGCTGGATAATAAACAACCCCGCACCAGAACGGTGCAGGGTTGTAATTAATTTACATTCCCATTTTCTTACGAATAAAGGCAGGTATTTCCAAATCAGAATCGTCTTTACTGGTTTGAACCTTGACCTCTTCTTTGGTGCTAGATGGAATCGGCGGATTAATAATAGTTTTTTGTGTAAACTGTTTAAATTTTTTTTCTTCTTCTTCGTCGTCTTTTTGGGTTTTTCGTAAAAAAGAACTAGGCGTATACTTATTGCCACCAAAAAAATTATTATTAGGCAAAGCCTCTTCATTAGTTCCAAAATTCGCGGGACGACGATCATCAAAACCAGTAGCAATAACTGTTATACGCATACTGCCAGTTAAAGATTCATCAATCGTGGCACCAAAAATAACCTTAGCATTTTCGGAAGCAGAACTAGTAATAATCTTGGCAGCATCGCTTACTTCATTCATAGTTAAATCTGGGCCACCAGTAATAGAAAATAAAATACCCTGGGCACCGTCAATTGATAGTTCTAACAGCGGGCTAGAAATTGCCATCTTAGCTGCTTCGGCAGCCCTATCTTCGCCTGTACCAGTACCAATACCCATTAAAGCCGACCCAGTGTTACGCATAATAGTTTTTACATCAGCAAAATCAACATTAATTAAACCCGGAATAGTAATTAATTCGGAAATA
>LBTN01000028.1 GCA_000992085.1 Candidatus Magasanikbacteria bacterium GW2011_GWA2_37_8
CCTTTGAGCACTACGTAAATGTATCGCCATTTCACCCTTATTATTAAAAACAAGCGCATGTACAATCCTACAACGTAAATGTTTTTCATTTACTTCGTCTCGCGTTGCTCGCCCAATTACTTGATCGTTGTCGTCGACAATATCGATGTATTCCATATTATAAAACACTTTTTATTAACCCCTCTTTTTCTAAACGGGTTAAGTTCTTAATTTCTGCTTCTACTGCCCGTACTTTTGATAAAGTTTTACACCTTTTTGAATAAACCAGTTTTGCCGGTCGTCGCCCCCGAGTATATTTTGCCCCAGCCTTAGTATTATTGTGCTCATAAATTCTTTTTGTCAAATCACAAGTAGAACCGGTATAAAGGGTTTTATCGGCACATTCTAAAATATAAACGAAGTAAGGCATTATCTTAAAAATTCTTCGGCCAACTCGCCTACGCCAATTTTCTTTTCGGCCGAACAAGGAATGACCTTGTAAGTATGGAAGATGTCTTTTATCTCTTGAATTTGTTTTTCGTAAACTGATTTTTTAATTTTATCTATTTTATTGGCCACTACCACAATATCTTTACCTGCTTTTTCTAACCGATTACACATTCGGATATCATCGCTAGTTGGCCCAACTTTCGCATCAATAATTAAAACTATCTTTTTAAAATTATAATTTGATTCAAATAAATACCAATTGATCATTTTTTGAATTTGCTGCCGCACGGCTTCTGGTGCCTTGGCAAACCCATAGCCTGGCAAATCTACTAAGTAAAACGCTTTATTTACCAAAAATATGTTGATCTGTTGGGTGCGCCCTGGAGTAGAGCTGGTTTTGGCCAAACTTTTTTGATTGGTTAAAGAATTGATAATGCTGGATTTACCTACATTTGATCGGCCAATAAAAACAATCTGGGGAGTGCCGTCCTCAAAAATATCATTGGTGCCTACCGCACCTTTTACAAATGTCGCGGATTTTATATTCATAGTTACATACTACCTAATATCCCCTCTAAAGTCAATTTTTAAATACTTATCTTTTTGTACTACGTTCACGTTTGGGAACTTTTTCGTTAATTTTGGAAGCTAATTTATGCCTGGTGCAATAATCTAAAACTTTTTCAAGAAAAATACTGCCATACTTAGCTAATTTGATATCACCAAATCCAGAAATTTTTCTCACTTCTTCCATAGTTTGCGGTAAATATGTAGCCAACTCAAGCAGGGTGGCGTCGGAAAAAATTATATAAGCTGGCACATTCTCTTTTTGTGCCAAATTCGTACGCACAATCTTAAGCTCGGCAAACAATTCATGTTCATATTCCATATCCTCCAAACCCGCTTCAACTTTAGCAGCGGTTTTAACTAAAAAAACTTTTTCTTTACCCAAAAGAACATCCCGACTTTTTTCGGTTAATGCCAACAACGGATACTCGCTACCTACTTGTTTAAGATAATTAAAAGAAATTAAATCTTTAAAATATTTATACCATTCTTCTTTAGAAATATCATTACCAATACCATAGGTTTTTAGTGTTTTGTGACTATAACGAATTTTTTCTGATTTTGACCCACGTAAAAAATCCACCACATAAGTTAGTCCATATCTGCCTTCCAGACGAGCCACTGCCGATAAAGCTTTTTGAGCAATAATAGTACCGTCAAATTTTTCACGACTAGTAAGACACACATCACAATTACCACATTGTTCTGGTGCTTCCTCATCAAAATAATTTAAAATCGCCCGCCGTCGACAAGCGTTAGATTCACACAAAGTAGACATTTGGGAAAGCTTGTGCAGCATCACGCGTGTTTGTTCGGGATTATCTTCTACCAATGCAAATCTTTTTAATTTAATTACATCGCCACCACTATAATACAAAATTGCATCGCTTTTTAGACCATCACGACCGGCTCGGCCAGTTTCTTGATAATAACTTTCAATATTTTTTGGTAAATCAGCATGAATAACAAACCGCACATTAGATTTATTTATTCCCATACCAAAAGCAATAGTCGCCACCATTATTTTTACTTGATCTTTAATAAATAACTCCTGATGTTTTTTTCTTTTTTCATCACTTAAGCCAGCGTGATACGGTTTGACAGAAAACCCATCAGCTTTTAATTTATCGGCCAATTTTTCGGCAGAATTACGCGATAACACATAGATAATTCCCGAATCAGCCCGACGTTTTTTTAAATAAGAAATTATTTGTTCGTACATTTTTCGTTTTGGTTCTACCGAATAATGAATATTAGGTCGGTTAAAACTAGAAACAAAAACATTTGGCTCTTTTAATTTTAATTTATTTAAAATATCGTCGCGGGTTAATTTATCGGCCGTAGCAGTTAGAGCAACGGTGGGTACGTTGGGAAATTCTCTTTTTAAAGAAGCCAACATGCGATACTCTGGACGAAAATCATGGCCCCAATGAGAAATACAGTGAGCTTCGTCGATAGCAAATAAAGAAATTTTTAACTCCCGCAAAAAAACCAAAAACTGTTGGTTATTACTTAACAGTTTTTCAGGAGAGATATACAATAATTTAATTTCGTTATTGTTTAATTGTTTGTAAATATCAACAACCTCTTGGCTGTCTAGCGAAGAATTTAAATAGGCCGCCTTAATACCATTTAACCGTAAAGCATCCACCTGATCTTTCATGAGGGCAATTAATGGCGAAATTACTACTGTTAACCCATCAAAAATTAAAGCTGGTATTTGGTAACAAAGTGATTTTCCTCCACCAGTTGGCATCAAAACAAAAGCATCCTGTTTTTGCAAAACAGTATTGATAATTTCTTCTTGATTAAATCGAAAAGATTCGTAGCCAAATTTAGTTTTAAGGATTTGAATTGGGGTTTGCATTGTGATTTTTATACCTTAAAATCCGCTAATTTAATCGCGATGGCTTTGGCGATATTTTTATCCAAAACACTTGGAAGTATATTATCAGTGGTTAATTCGTTTTCGCTTAAATAACCCGCCAATGTTTCTGCTGCCGCAATTTTAATTTCATCGGTTACTATTTTAATTCTATTATCCAATAACCCCCTAAACAATCCGGGAAACACTAGAACATTATTTATTTGATTAGAAAAATCACTTCGTCCGGTACCAACAATAAACGCTCCATTATCTTTAGCTAAATCAGGCATAATTTCTGGAATAGGATTGGACATTGCAAAAATAATTGGCTTTTCGGACATAACTTTAATAAATTCAGCTTTTAGTATTCCAGGAGCACTAACTCCAATAAAAATATCTGCACCAATTAAAGCCTGCTCTAAATTACCATCTATATTTTCCAGGTTGGTTATTGCTAACATTTTGGTTTTTGCCTCATTCAAATCAACACGCTGTTTGCTAACAATGCCTTGTGAATCAACCAAAATAATATTTTTAATTCCGTATTTGATTAAAAGTTTGGCAGTTGCGATTGCAGCCGCACCAGCACCACTAACAACCACCTTAACATTTTCTGGTTTTTTATCTGCTAATTTTAAACTGTTAATCAGTGCTGCTAAAATCACCACCGACGTTCCATGTTGATCATCATGAAAAACTGGGATATCTAATTCTTTTATTAATCTTTCTTCTATTTCAAAACAACGCGGAGCAGAAATATCTTCTAAATTTATCCCTCCAAAAGTAGGCGCAATCGCTTTTATTGTTTGGATAATTTCTTCCACATTTTGAGTAGCCAAAACTATTGGATACGCATCAACACCACCAAATTCTTTAAAGAGCAACGCTTTACCCTCCATTACTGGTAACGCACCATAAGGCCCGATATTACCAAGCCCAAGCACTGCCGAGCCATCAGAAATTACAGCAACAGTATTTCCTTTAATAGAATAATCATAGGATTTTGAAGGATTCTCTGCCAACAACAAAGAAACTGCGGCTATACCTGGTGTATAGGCAATGCTTAAATCATCTTTTGTTTTTATTTCCGGAAATTTATTTCTTATTTCTATTTTTCCTTTAAACTGCAAATGTCGTTTTAGCGAATCTTCTCTGTAATCCATAAAAAAATAAAATGGTGAGTTAAAAACATCACCTAAATAGAAAAGCGTTTAAATACCATCTAAAATTAATTCATGCGGAGGAGGTGAGATTTGAACTCACGAGGGCTATTCACCCTGCAGCTTTTCGAGAGCTGTGCCTTCAACCACTCGGCCACTCCTCCATTACTGCCTATTCTAACATTTTTTATCTAAAAGTCAACAAAAAACACTTAACAATAAGCGCCTGTAAAATACAAACTAAAAAACATTATCTATCAGAGAATAACCGATTTTAATTCCTCCAAAGTATCGATTACAAAATCTGGATTTAAGGATTCTAATTTTGTTTTTGTACAATAACCCCAGGTAACAGCCCCGGTCTTAATTCCAATTCTTTTACCTTCCTCTATCTCGTGATTTGAGTCTCCAATAAAAATTGTCTCCTCTGCTTTAAAATTATTTCTATCTATTAATCCCCGTATACTTTTTGATTTATCATAGGCATCCATAACAATATCAGTAAATACACCATCTAGACCAAAGTCTGCCATCTCTGGTAAAAGAGTTTCTGGCGAATCAGAACTCAAAATTACCATCTTTACTTCGGCTATTTTAAAACTTTTTAAAACATCAGCAATCCCCAGATAAGGCTTTGATTTTGGTGAATTAACAATACACTCTTTGTAAACCGCTTGCTCCTCTTCAATAGTTAGGTCTGGAAAATATTTATTATAAAAAAGCATATAAGGCTGAAGCCAGTTCTCTCTTAATTCTTCCATCGATATTTCGTTGGCACCGAATCTTTTAAATATCTTATTTACTACCAAAAGATGGTTCTCTATAGAATCATTAATCACTCCCGACCAATCAAAGATAACATTTTTAAACATAAAAATAATCTACCTTTATAAAACGCTTACCCCAATCTTTTTTAATTCTTTGGCTAAAATAAACAACGGCAAACCCATCGCTCCCATAAAATCTCCTTCTATTCTTTTTATAATCACTGCCCCCAAACCTTGGATCGCAAATGCGCCAGCTTTGTCCATTGGTTCGCCAGAAGCAATGTAATTATTAATCTCTTGGTCAGTTAATTTTCTAATGAAAACTTTAGTAACATCAATAGTATTAATTTTTTTACCAGAATCAACATCTATTATTGCCAAACCAGTTAAAATATCAACTCTTTTACCACTTAATTTTTTTAACATTTTTTTAGCCTCTGCTTTACTTTTTGGTTTACCTAATAAATGATTATTAAAAACTACAAAAGTATCGGCACCGATAACAATACCACTTTTGTGTTTTTTAGCTACTACCGCCGCTTTACCATACGACAAAAACTTTGCCAATTTTTGTGGTGGCATTTTTAAGGTCATATCTTCTTCATAATCAGAAGCCTCCACCACAAAAGGTAAACCTAATTTACCAAACAACTCTTTTCGTCTTGGTGAAGTAGAAGCTAAAATTATTTTTTTTGATAATAACATAGTGTGCGGTGTGTGACTGACGGTGTTAGAACTCTACTTTAATTTCTTAAGATTTCTTTTTAGAAACTCTGCGGTAGCTTGTACAGCCTGTTCTTTTACTTGCGGATCAGAAGCAGCAACCCATTTGGCAAAATTATACAGCTTTATATTATCCACCTCAATCCATTTGTTATTTTTAAACAAAAACACTAACAATGTCGTCATGGCAATCCTTTTATTTCCATTCTGAAAAGGGTGATTCTTAACCATTAGATAAAATAGCATCGCAGCTTTTTCGGTCAACCCTTTATATAAAACCTTATTATTAAATTTTAAGAAAGGGGTGATAATGCAACTTTCCAGCTTGTTGGGAAAACGAGTATTAAATTCAGGAATTGGTTCATCCCATTTCATGGTCTTCCTAGCCAAATCATATGCTATATATTCCACTTCCTTCAAAGTAATATCTTTCATACCAATTATTCTTTACCTAACAAACGTAATGTTTCTCCGTATTCATTCATTGTTCTATCGACAGCTGCACTAATTATTTTTTTGTCATTTACTGACAGTCTATCATTTAAACCAGAAACATCCATGGTGTTAATGACATAATTGCGACCTTTTTTAACCGCCTTAATCTTACCATTTTGTATTTTTTTGAATACAGCAATACGGCTAATTCCGAGCAAATTAGCTAATTCTGCGGTTGTTATAAATTTATTATTTTCTTTCATCATATAACAACTATTATACACTATGTTAACCAATTTGTCAACGGTTAACATAAAATAAAATAAAATAATTGGCCTTATTTTAGCCAATTATTTTATGTGCGGAGAGGGTGGGATTTGAACCCACGGTACCTTGCGGTACGACAGTTTTCAAGACTGTTGCCTTAAACCACTCGGCCACCTCTCCAAATCGCCCCCTTAAAATATCATAAAACCAAACAAAAAACAAGGCCCCTTAAGCCTTGTTTGGTTACTTTATTACTAACCCCTTCCAATCAAACGCATGGCAAGTGAAACTGCCTTTTTACCTACTCCAACCACCAACGCACCTCTTGCCCTCATTAAAAAACCTAAAATTAACGTGGTAATACCACCAGCAGTGGCGGTTAAGTATTTTTCGGCTGTATCTTTTGATGTATTCGCCCCGGCTGATAATTGTTGTTTTTTAATCAAATCTTCTGATGCACCAGTTACTATAATATCTGCTTGCGAACGCGGCCAAATTTGTAAACCATTTTTACCTTGTGCCAATACTCCGTTTATTTCTACCAAATTTCCTTCCACAAATTGTTTCTTATCAATTTTTGCACCTTGTTTAAAATATACTTCTATTTCGGTAGTGCCATCATCAACATACATAAAATTACTTTTAATCTCGGTAATTTCGCCTTTAATTTGCACAACATCCCCCAATGATTCCACACCTAATTCTGCCAATTCCGAAGTAACCGGATCTATTTTTTGCGCGGTTGATAAAATATCAATTTGATTACGATTAGATATTTTAATTCTTTTTGTACCACTAATTTCCGACATGGTGCCGCGCACTTCTACCAAATCCCCCACCGCTAGTGGTGGAAAATCTTTTTTGTATTGATAAACTTGCCGACCACCATCGACGGTTTGAATATAAAAATATTGCACACCAAAATTCCCTGGCAAAGCGGTTACCACACCACGCGCCACCGTCCAAGCACCTGTTGTCGAACTTTTAACCGCAACTTTGTTAATAGTTGTACTACTAGTGGTTAAATTTTTCTTTTCTTCGCTCTTTGTTAAATCATAAATTATTAACGTTTGATTATTTGGTGATAATAATTTTAATGTATCACCATCTTTATTAAACGATAAATGCGTTACTGCCCGATAAAATTTTAAACTACTACTAACGCTAATCACGGTATTTGGTAAAAACACAAATTCATCCCCTGCTTTATTTTTTAATTTCCAACCTGCAAGATTTTGGGTAGTGGTAGCACGATTAATTAATTCGATAGACTCATTATCATAACCTACACTTTCAAGATTGGTTTTGATTTCACCAAAAACAACCTGTGCCTGCGCTACCGAAAACCCTAAACCGACAAACACTTTTACACTTTTATCTCCTTTAGTACCAGTAGTGCTAGAGGCAAAAACATCAACTACATATATACCAGAAGTTACGAAAGCGTGGCTAATAATTTGGCCTGTTGAAGTTGTTCCATCACCAAAACTCCATACATAATCTACCACTCCACCACGTGGGTCGGCCGAACCAACTACGCTAAACAATCCCATTTCGCCTGGAGCTAAACCATACGGCGACTGCATTTTCCAAACTATTTTTACACTGTCTTTTTCCACCGCCGCAGTGGATGTGGTGGCTATTTTTTTAACAACAGGAACAGAAACTTTAACAGCGTTACTTTCCACCGAGCCACTACCAGACCCACCGCCTCCGGTATTTATTGGTATTGCTGGCACCACAATAATATTGGCTGCACCAGCAGTGATGTTGATGGTAATTACCCAATTTCCTGTGCCATCAATACCACGCGCCAAACTTTGGCCTTTTACTGGCGCGCTACTTTCGCCATAAACTACTCGCTCTATTTCTGTATAATCTGGTTGACGCAAAACTACAGAGTCGCCAGTATTATTCAAATAACTATTTGTTACTAAATCAATTTTTAACCATCCGCTAGCCATAATCGTACCGCTAATTTCTTTACAAGTAGAGGTCGCTTCCCGATTATCACACAGCCAACCACCGGCTAAATCTTGATCACTGTTTGATAAATTATATAACTCTACCCATTCGTTACCTGCTTCTGGGTCGGAAACAACTTCGTTAATTCTTATCATTGCCCAATCCGTAACCATAGCTTGTGCTTCTGCTTCGGTATTTGGTGTGGTAGTAGATGTAGAAGTTGGAACTGAATTATCAGGGACAATTGGCAATACAATAATGTTTGTTGTATTTATAGTTGGTTGGGTGGTTATTTGCCACACACCAGTACCATCAATACTGCGCGCTAATACCTGTCCGTCACTAGGAGCAAATAATTCTGTGCCACCATAATCCATTTCATCTAAAATTTCCTCGTCAAATTTTAAAATTACTTTATCAGCATCTTTGCCTAAACGATTATTCACATCTACCAATAACCAATTATGCTTGGCTATACTTTGCCCACTTAAGCTACGCATGGCCGAACCGGTAGAACTGTCCCATAATTTTAACAAACTTAAATCCACACACGAATCAAACAAATTATACAACTCTACCCAATCGTCACTGGTCGAATACGAACTAACTTCGTTAATTTTTACACTACTCCAAAGCATTAAATATTAATGCTTCTAATTATATACTAATTTTAATTTTTTATCAAACCAACAGTCCAATTTTATTTTTTACTACCTTCATTTTCTTTTCTGCCAACCCACGCATATGATTGGCGCCCGTATTTAATACTTTTAAAACCTCAGCATCAGAAATATTGTTATACTTTTTTTGAAAATCTTTTAAAAATTCTTCTACCACTTCTGACAAATCTTTTTTAAAAGCACCATAACCAGAACCAATATATTTTTTTTCTAAATCTTTAACAGTTTCACCAGACAAGAGCGAATAAATAGTAAGCAAATTGGTTAAGGCCGGTTTACCGCTGCCTGATTTTATTTCACTGCCCGAATCAGTTACAGCTCGCATAATTTTTTTAGCAGCCACTTTTGGATCATCGAGTAGCGCCACATAATTATTAGCACTGGCTGCGCTTTTACTCATTTTTTTAGTTGGGTCGTCTAGCCCCATAATACGTGCCCCAAACTTGTTAACCAAAGATTCTGGCGCTACAAAAGTTTCGCCATACAAGTGATTAAATTGTTTAGCCAATACTCTGGTTAATTCAACATGCTGTTTTTGATCTTCACCAACTGGCACTAAATTGGTGTCATAAAGCAAAATATCAGCGGCCATTAATACCGGGTAATCAAACAAACCCACATTAATATTGGATTTGTGCTGGATTGATTTGTCTTTAAATTGGGTCATTCGTTCTAATTCAGAAATTTTGGCAACTGTATTTAAAATCCAAGCTAATTCGGTATGCTCTTTTACATCTGATTGCACAAAAATTTTAGCCTTTTTAGGATCAACCCCAAGCGCCAAATATGTTTTAGCAGCTGCTAAAATATTTTGTCGTAAAACTTTTGGATCTTGATAAACAGTAATGGCATGCAAATCTACCACGCAAAAAAAACATTCGTTGTCTTTTTGCAAATTTACCCAATTTTTTACAGCACCCAAATAGTTGCCTAGGTGTAAATTGTTAGTTGGTTGGATACCAGAGAAGATACGAGACATATATAAAACAGGTATTATATTACTCTAATATAATACCTGTTTTATATATAAATGACAAGCACCTAATAATGATACTTACGCCCATTATTTATCATCGCCGCTCGATAAATTTGTTCCCACAAAATCACCCGGGCCATTTGATGGGTAAAAGTCATTTTAGATAACGACAATTTTAAATTAGCTTTTTGCAATATTTTTTTATTTAATCCAAGAGGACCACCAATTACAAAAGAAATATGGTTAAATTGTTCAACTGTTAAATTGTTAAATGTTTGAGCGAATTTTTCAGAAGAAAAATCACTACCAGCCGAATCTAGAATGATAATATAATTACTCTTTATTTTTTCCAACTCCCGTTCAATTTTATCCGCTTCTTTTTCTTTTATCATTTCTACAGAATCTTTTTCTCCAAACGATTCTTCTTTTAATTCGTGAATCTGAATATTAAAATATGGCGATAAACGTTTAAGATATTCGGTCTCGGCCGCTTGCCAATATTTTTCTTTAAGTTTTCCAAGGCAAATGAGGTGTATATGAATCATGAAGGTAGAATTATGAATCAAGAATGATTAATTTTGTCTTTTTTATTAAACCATTAATTAATTTACTGACTATAACAGTTCTATCAGCCACTGTTTTAAAACTTTCAACACTTAAGTAATTTATATCTCGAGCAATCAATAATTGATTTTGTAATTCAGTAAGCGACCCAAGTGATATGGAATAAAATTGCGATTTTTCTTTGTATGAATATCTACTAAAACCTTCAGCTATATTAGACGTGATAGAAACAACTGCTCGACGCATCTGGTTTGTTAAACCAAACATTTCTGATTTTGGAAAATTATTTGTTAACTTATAAATTTCTAATACTAATTTATGTCCCTCTTGCCAAGAATGTAAATTAATAAAAGATTTTATTTTTCCCCCTTCTTGATTCATAATTCATGATTCCATATTCTCTTAAACTCACCAAATCTGTCTTCCAAAATTGCGGTACGCGCTTGATTGGTTAAATCCAACATAAAATGAAGATTGTGAATAGTAGCCAAACGCATACCAGTAATTTCGTCGGCCACAAATAAATGGTGTATATAGGCACGAGTAAAATTTTGACAGGCAAAACAACCACAGTCGGAATCTAGTGGGGTAAAATCTTTTATAAAACCTGCGTTTTTAATATTAACCCTGTGTTTGCCATCATGAATTTCTTTGGTAAAAATCATGCCGTGTCGTGCTAAACGAGTTGGTGCTACACAATCAAACATATCTACGCCGTGCTCAATTGCTACCAACAAATCGGCTGGATCCAAACCCAAACCCATAGCATAATGCGGTTTGTCTTCGGGAATTATTGGGTATACCCAATCTAAAATTTCGGCAGTGGCTTCCATGTTATAGCCAATCGATTCACCGCCAATAGCAACACCATCAAAATCTAAGCTGGAAATAATTTTAGCAGATTCTTCGCGTAAATCACGATGCTTGGCACCCTGAACAATACCAAATAAAAATTGTTCGTAACCATGCCTCTTGGTTTCTTTTTTGTGTTCCTCCACACATCTTTTCGCCCAACGATGAGTTCGCTCCATGGCTTCGGTAGCATATTTTTTGTCAGCTGTATCCGGAGTGCATTCGTCAAAAGCCATAATAATATCTGCCCCAATTTTGTGTTGAATTTGAATAGCTGCTTCTGGAGTAAAACGATGTTCCGAGCCATCAATGTGCGATCGAAAAGTAACACCGTCTTCATCAATTTTAGTTAAACCACCTTGGCCTTGTTCGGTTTTTTGCAAACCCAAACTAAACACCTGAAAACCACCACTGTCGGTTAAAATCGGATGTGGCCAATTCATAAACTTATGTAAACCGCCAGCACCATCAATCAAATCTTCGCCTGGACGTAAATGCAAATGGTAAGTATTGCCCAAAATAATCTGGGCTTTAATTTTTTCTAAATCAAAAGAATCCAAAGTTTTAACTGTGGCCTGAGTACCAACGGGCATAAAAATTGGTGTAAGAATATCACCATGATCGGTGTGGATTACACCAGCCCGAGCGTGAGTTGATTTGTCTTTATGTTGTAAATCAAAAAATTTCATACGATAATAAACTACTCTAATTTTACACAAAAGTCAAGATAATTGACGCTGTTTTTTTAAACTGATATAATGATAGAACTTGATATAATTTTATAAATATGGGAGAAAGACCAACACCTGATTTTTTAAAAAGATTAAAAGGCGATATTGCAAAAGGAAAAGAAAAAACTGGGGCAAGTATAATTGATTTAGAAAGAACAAGAGAAAAAGGTAGACCAAAAGCAAAAATGCCAGAAGGTTTGCGTCGGGTTCTTGAACGCGTAAAAATCAGACGTGAAGACGCAAAAACGACACAAGAACTTAATCCAGAAAATTTAGAAGATGAAAACGAACCACCTAGTTTTTAATATATGCCAAATTGGGAAAAAGAATTAAATTCTGAACAACTAGATGTTGTATTACACGGCGATGGGCCGTGTTTAGTTTTGGCTGGAGCTGGTTCTGGCAAAACCCGCACCATTACTTACCGGGTTGCCTATTTGTTAGAAAAAGGAGTTTCACCAGAAAATATTTTATTGGTAACTTTTACTAACAAAGCGGCTGCCGAAATGACCGACAGAATTCAAAAATTAACTGGCATTGAAAAATCCCTGCCATGGGCAGGAACATTCCATCACATTGGCCACAAAATGTTACGCCAACACGCTATTACTTTAGGTTACCAAAACAATTTTTCTATTCTTGATTCTGATGACAGCGAATCTTTAATTAAACTGGCGGCCAAAGATTATTCGACTAACAAAGGAGATAAAAAATTCCCTTCTGCCAAAGTACTTCAGGGCATACTTAGTTATGCCCGAAACTGCGAAATGGCTATCCCAGAGGTTTTAGAAATACGCTATTCTCAATTTGCTATTTGGTCGGATGCAATTATAGAAATCGCTCGTGAATACGCTGTAAAAAAACAAGAGGCCAACGCAATGGATTTTGACGATCTTTTGGTTAACGCCTTAAAATTATTAAATGATCCTAAAATACTAAAAAAATATTCCGAACAATTTCAATATATTTTGGCCGATGAATACCAAGACACCAATAAAATCCAGTCCGCCTTTGTTCGGGTTTTGGCTAGCGCCCATAACAACATTATTGTTGTAGGTGATGATGCTCAAAGTATATATTCTTTTCGCGGTGCCGATATCGCTAATATTTTACAATTTGAAAAAGACTTTCCTAAAGCAAAA
>LBTN01000029.1 GCA_000992085.1 Candidatus Magasanikbacteria bacterium GW2011_GWA2_37_8
GAAATACCAAGTGATAGTCCGCCTAAAATAGTGGCGGCAGATCGTGATACCCCTGGAATTATGGCAACTGATTGGAATAAGCCAATTATAAAAGATTGTCGCCGAAGAAATGAAAGACATTGGTTCGGAAGAATTTATTATGTCTACTTTACAAAACAAAGAAGTTTGGGAAAAAACGGATAGATGGGATGATAAAAAAGTTGATATTTGGTTTAAATCAGAACTAAAGAATGGTAATCAGGTTGGTTTTGGTTGGTCGCACGAAGAACCAATAGTGGATCTAATGAAATCTTATATCACCAGTTACAACGATTTACCTAGATTTGTTCACCAATTTCAAAACAAACTCAGAAATGAAACTAGAGCCAAAAGTGGTGTTATTCGCTGCCGAGAATTTATTATGAAAGATATGTATGCCTTTTGTGGAAGCGACGAAGAAAATATGGAATTTTATAACAAATCCACCGAAGCCTATTTAAAGGTATTTAAAAGAATTGGTTTGGGTGACATCACTTATGTAACTTCTGCTGCAGGCGGGGTATTTACCGACAAGTTTAGTCATGAATTCCAAACTTTGTGTGAATCTGGGGAAGATTTAATCTACGTGCATAAAGATAACAACATAGCCATTAACAAGGAAATTTATAATGAAGAAACTGTTAAAAAAATGGGGTTGGAAATGAATGATTTTGAAGAAAAGAAAGCGGCTGAGGTTGGAAATATCTTTAATTTTGGTACTAGTAAATGTGAGCAAATGGATTTATATTTTAGCGACAAAGAAGGAAACAGAAAACCAGTTTATCTGAGTTCTTATGGAATTGGTATTACAAGGTTAATGGGAGTTTTAGTAGAAGTTTTTCACGACGACAAAGGTATCATTTGGCCAGAAGCTGTTGCTCCGTTTAAAAAACATCTAATTGTTTTAGGGGAAGATAAAGAAGTTGTTGATGCAGCCGAAGAATTGTATAAAAAAATAATAGATAATAGTGAAGAAGTTTTGTTTGATGATCGCACTAATGTAACAGCTGGAGCCAAATTTGCCGACGCTGATTTAATTGGCATACCACAACGTTTAATAATTTCTAAAAAAACCTTGGCAGAAAATTCGGTAGAAGTAAAAGAGCGTAGTAGTGCTGATTCTAGATTGGTTCCACTAACAGAAATGCTGGCTGTAGTAGAAGGAATTTAATTTATGTTGACACCCGAAGTTATTAAACAAATTCAAACAGAACTACAAAGTATTTTTCCGAGAAGTTTAGTGTTATTGGGTGGTAGTTATCTATGGAACGAGACCGACGAATCAAGCGATGCTGATTTTTATGTAGTGGGTGGAGATATTAATTTTTGGTTGAATCGAAAAAGTAAAAAATTAAAAACTTTAAAAAATCAATTTCTCGAGATTAACATCACCTGGTGTCCTCGAGTTTTTTTTATTTTTGGTTGGTATGATATTTATGGTCAAGATTTGATCGGAAACATTTATCGCTCGCCACTAAATTACAAAATTAATTGGCGCAACACTATTAAATTAGGTTATTTTTATTGTTTGCAAGCTTTAACTGCGACTACCAAGGAAGAAAAAAACAAATGGCTAAAAAAGGCCAGCAAACGTTTGGCTTGGGCACAGAAATTAAATAACAAGGAGGTAAGTATTACAGATCGCATCAAACCCTATTTTTCTTTTGGTAATTTAGCAAAAACACTAAGCAATAACTGGTCGACAGAAGAGATTATTGAGGGTTTAAACGAACTAGTCAAAATAGGGGATGAGCAATTAAAATTTTCTTTAATAAATTATCTAATTTATAATATTAAATTTATCGTTCATAAAGATTTTTCTTTTTTAAATTCTAACCCTGATAAAAAAATTATTTTAGAAATGCAGAAATTAATTCAAAGCGGCAGCATAACCCAATCGGCTGTTGGATTAATTAATCGGGTAATTTTTCCGGTTTACATCCTATAACCATACTTGACAAGTATGATATAGGATGATATACTATTTTTGTTCAGTTTAGAAATTATATATTATTTAGAAATTAAAAATTCTCAACTTATGCCTTACGAAGTAGTTTTTGATATCGAAACCCAGAATTCTTTTGCTGATGTAAGTAATGATTTTAAGAAATTAAAAGTTTCCGTTGTATCACTTTATCGTTCCGACACTAATACCTACCACAGTTTTACCGAGTCTGAATTATCACAATTTTGGCCAATTTTAGAAAAAGCTGATCGGATTATTGGTTATAATAGTGAACATTTTGATTTGCCAGTTTTAAATAACTATTATTTGGGTGATTTGCAAACCTTGCCTCATCTTGATATCATGAAGATAGTAAAAGAACAGTTGGGTTTTAGACTAAAATTAGCCGATTTAGCTGCAGCTACACTAGACGATGTAAACAAATCAGCCGATGGTTTGCAAGCGATTAAATGGTGGAAAGAAGGCAAGATTGACGAAATTAAAAAATATTGTGAACAAGATGTAAAGGTTACAAAAGATATCTACGATTTTGGTCGCGAAAACAAGCAACTATTTTATAAAACTTTAACCGGAGAAGTTACACCATTTGCTGTAAATTTTGAACCATCTGTCACGCCTACTACTGCTAGTACAATCAATTTAACCTTACCATTCTAAGATCATAAATCTGAAATTAACCGTATGCTAACTCTACGAAAAGAAACCGATTACGCTTTACAGCTACTTAAGCTGCTTTCTTTACATACAGAAAAATACGTTAGTTTAAAACAAGCCTCGGTTGTTAGTGGTATTTCTTTTCTTTTTTTACAAAAAATCGCCCGCAAATTACGTCAAGCCAAGCTAATCGAAGCCGAACAAGGCGTATCTGGTGGCTACAAACTAATAGTATCCCCCAAAAAAATTAGTTTAAGAAAAATTGTAGAAATAATGGAAGGCAGTTGCGGGTTACTTAGCTGCCAATGTTCCAGCAAAACTATCTGCGCTAACGAAAAAAAATGTACAGTAATGAAGAAATTTAAAAAAATTAACACCGAAGTCGTTAAAATTTTTGATAAAATGAAGTTAAGTGATTTGTAGTATGTTTCCTGCTAAACCAAAAACAAAAAGAACTATTTATCTAGATCACGCCGCCACCACTTATGTTGATCCGCGTGTTGAAAAAGCAATGTCACCGTATTATGGTAAAATTTTTGGTAATCCCAGTAGTTTGTATACTTTGGGCCGTATTGCTAACGGAGAATTAAATGATTGCAGACGCAAAATTGCCGAAATATTACATGCTTTATCTGATAATATTATTTTCACCGGTGGGGGAACAGAATCAGATAATTTGGCCATTTTTGGCATAGCTCGTGCTCACAAAAAATTCGGCAAACACATTATTACTACCAAAATCGAACATCACGCTGTACTTCACCCTTGTGAGCAATTAAAAAAAGAAGGATTTGAAGTAACTTATCTAGAAACCGATAGCCAAGGCTTTGTTTCACCAAAAAAAGTTCGTGCAGCCATGCGTCCAGATACAATTTTGGTTTCTATTATGTATGCCAACAACGAAATTGGCACCGTAGAACCAATCGCTGATATTGGCCGCGAAATTTTAAAATGGCGTAAAGAAAAAAATACTACTTATCCATATTTTCATACCGATGCTTGCCAAGCAGCTGGTGCACTGGAATTAGATGTAGAAAAATTACATATAGATCTAATGACTATAAACGGCAGTAAAATTTATGGACCCAAGGGAGCTGGTGTGTTATATTTACGTCGCGGTGTAAATATCCAGCCCCTTATTTTAGGCGGCGGACAAGAACGCAACCTGCGCTCTGGTACAGAAAATGTGGCTGGCATTATTGGTTTAACCAAAGCACTAGAGCTAGCTCAAGAAAATCGTTTTGAAGAAAATGTACGATTACATGATTTAAGAAATTATTTGTTTGAACAAATAAACAAAAAAATTGATAAGATAAAATTAAACGGCCCGGATCTTGGTAACGAATTAGTACGATTGCCTAATAATTTAAATGTTACTTTTATGGATGTAGAGGGCGAAGCGATGTTACTTTATTTAGATGAATATGGCATTATGTGTTCCACTGGTTCTGCTTGCACATCTACTTCGCTCGAACCATCGCACGTTTTAACTGCTCTAGGATTACCTTACGAATATGCCCATGGTAGTTTACGTTTTACCTTTGGCCATTGTAACACAAAAGCAGATATTGATTATTTAATGAAATATTTACCAGAGATTATAAAAAGATTAAGAGAAATTAGTCCAGTGAATATGGGTGACAAAAAGCATGCAAAGTATAAATAATCTTATGCAAAAAAAATCTATTAAAAAAGAAAATTTAGAAAAACCAGTAGATATTCGTGCCGCCGATGGTTCTGGTTGGTTGTATTCTGATATCGTAAAAGATCATTTTTTTAATCCTCGCAATTTTATGCAGTACGGCGAGGAAGAAAAATTTAAACATAACGGTATGGGCCGAGTTGGCTCTCCAGCCTGTGGTGATGAAATGGTTTTGTGGATTTGGGTTGATAAAAAAACAGAGAAAATAACGGATTGTCGTTGGCGTACTTTTGGTTGCGGTTCGGCCATTGCTTCTACTAGTGTTTTAAGCGAAATGATAATTGAAAATGGTGGAATGAAAATCGAAGAAGCTCTTAAAATCAAACCTCAAGATATTCTGGCTCGTCTAGGTGGTTTACCTGATAGAAAAGTACATTGTTCAGTTTTGGGGGATAAAGCGCTGCAGGCAGCGATTAACGACTACTTCCGTCAAACCGGACAACATGATAGAATAGTAACCGCTGGCGCAAAAATAATTGATAAGGTTTTAAATATTACTGATCATGATATCGAAGAAGCAGTATTAGAAGGCGCACAAACCGTAGAAGATTTGCAAAAAAAATTAAAAGTAGGAGTAGGCGACCCTGAAGCAATTCCACAAATTGAAGAACTAATTAAGTTTTACATGGAAAAATATTATGGTTAAACAAATATTTGTTTGTAATGGGCCAACTTGTAATACTAAAAATGCAAAAACAATCATTTCTAAACTTGATGAGTTAACAAGTAAAAAGGCCGAAGAATATACAATTAAAACTTGTGGTTGTATGGGGCATTGTCATAGCGCACCTAACGTAATGGTTGACGAAATAATTATTGAATCAGTCAGATTAGATGATATAGAAAATGAAGTTTTGTTAGGTAATGGCAAAAAAGCCAAAACATTAAATGAGTATAATGCTGACGAACTAATTAAAGATAATTTTTTAAATGATATTTAAAATATGCCAGAACTAAAAGTAGACAAAGAAAAATGTATCGGTTGCGGCACCTGTATTGCTCTAGCCGGTGCCAGTTTTAAATTTGATGAAAATGGTAAGGCCGAAGAAATTTTACCACCAGGTGATGATGTGGATACTGTAAAAATGGCGAGTGACTCCTGTCCAGTCCAGGCTATTGAAATAAAATAATATGAATGCAGGTGAATTTCGTACAGAATCTTTTTTAGATTTTTCTCGTAAAGAACCGTACGAGAAACAACTACAAGATTTTTGGTCAGAGACTATAAAAACACATTTAGAAAACAAACAATTTGATAATGAAGATGATATTCGCGGTGAAATAGAGTATAGTCTTTTTCAAGATAGAGATTCGCAAGATCTAGAGATTGAACGACATGGTGACATGACAAATTTAAGAAATGTTACAATTAAAACAGAGGTACCTATAATTTGGGGAATTAAAGAGGAAAAGAAAATTGCAAAAATTGAAGTTGATATTTTGTTCAGACTAATTATTGATGACGATATACCGCTGAATAACCCAACTTTTCAACGTAGCACACCAGATTTAGATTCAGATTCATATTTTGGAAATATAAGGGTAGAAATAAAATATAACAATAAAACAGCTTGCAAATAAGCTGTTTTATTGTTATCATAAACCCATGGAAAATACTGGAAAACTATACATTGTTGCCACCCCAATAGGGAATTTAGGCGATATTACTTTACGCGCTTTAGAAACACTCAAAAGCGTAGATTTTGTGTTGTGTGAAGATACACGCGTAACCAGCAGATTACTGTCTCATTACGAGATTAAAACTCCAACTATTAGCTATCATCAGCACAGCGAAGATAAAAAGGTTAGAGAGATAATTGATTTATTAAATAAGGGTAAAAATTTAGCCTTAGTTACAGATGCTGGCACACCAGGAATTTCTGATCCGGGAAACAGACTAATAGAATCCGTAATTAATAATTCGAAGTCGATAGAAGTTATTCCAATACCAGGGCCTTCTGCAGTTGTTACAGCCTTGAGTATCTCTGGATTTTCAACAGACAAATTTGTGTTTATGGGTTTTCCACCACATAAAAATAAACGTCAAAAGTTTTTTAAAGAAGTTGCATTAGCAGAATACACTGTTTGTTTTTACGAATCTAACCATCGAATTTTAAAATGTTTAAAAGAATTACAAGAATTTATCCCCTCGGAAAGCAAAATAGTTATTTGTCGTGAACTAACTAAACAATTCGAATCAATCTATCGCGGCACAGTTGGTGGACTTGCTAGTATGCGGATACCAGAAAAAGGAGAATTTGTATTAGTAATATCTAAATAATATGACAAATAAAAACTTTTACCTGACTACCACTCTACCATACGTTAATGCCGATCCACATATTGGTTTTGCTCTCGAGATTATCCAAGCCGATGTAATCGCACGTTACCACAAACTGCTTGGCAAAAATGTGATTTTTAATACCGGCACCGATGAACATGGTTTAAAAATTTATCGCAAAGCATTTGAATTAGGAATTGAACCACAAAAATATTGTGATGAGTACGCAGCTAAATTTGATGCCTTAAAACAAGCACTAAATTTAAGCTATACCCATTTTATTCGCACCACCGACCCACATCACATCAAAGCTGCTCAAGAATTCTGGTTACGTTGCGAAAAAAATGGCGACATTTACAAAAAAAATTACAGTGTAAAATATTGTGTAGGTTGCGAATTAGAAAAAACTGATTCCGAATTAGCAGAAAATAAATGTCCAGTACATCCAAATTTAGAGATTGAATTAATCGAAGAAGAAAATTATTTCTTCAAATTTTCCAAATTTCAAAAACCTTTACTAGAACTTTACGCCAAAAATCCAAATTTTGTTATTCCTGCCAATCGCTTGCTTGAAATAAAAAACTTTGTTGAAAAAGGTTTAGAAGATTTTAGTATTTCTAGATTAAAAGAAAAAATGCCTTGGGGTATACCTGTGCCAAATGATGAAAAACATGTAATGTATGTTTGGTTTGATGCGTTAATTAACTATATTTCCACGCTGGGTTGGCCCGAAGAAGATGAAGAAAATTTTAATAACTTTTGGCCTGGTGTTCAAGTGGCTGGAAAAGATAATCTGCGCCAACAAAGTGCAATGTGGCAAGCAATGTTAATGGCAGCTGATGTGCCAAATACCTACCAGATAGCAGTTAACGGTCATATTACAGGAGAGGGAGGGGTCAAGATGTCCAAGTCTCTTGGTAATATAATAGATCCAAAAAAAGTTTCGGCTGAATATGGAGCAGATGCTTTAAGATATTTCTTATTAAGAGAAGTCTCTAGTTTTGAAGACAGTCCTTTTTCTGAACAAAGATTTAAAGAAACTTATAATGCCAACCTAGCAAACGGTTTGGGGAATTTGGTATCTAGAGTAATGAAAATGGCGGAAGATAATTTAGGTGGGCCAGTAGAAATTTCTGAATGGGAAGATATGCAAGAATTTTTTGATTATTTAAATAAATTTGAAATAAATAAAGCTTGTGATTTTATTTGGAGTAAAATAGGGGAGATGGATAAATTTATTCAGGAGAGTCAACCTTTTAAAGTAATAAAAACAGACAAAGAAAAAGGTATGGAAATGATAAGAGAACTTGTGGTAAAACTTTATTCTGTTGCTAGACTACTTAATCCAATTTTGCCAGAAACTTCAAATAAAATAAAAGAACTCATAAAACAAAACAAAACTCCCCAAAAACCCTTATTTGCTAGGAAAGATTAATGAAATATATAGACATACATTGTCATTTGGACTCTCTTGATTATGACTCCGATAGGGAAGAAGTTTTGGTGCGAATGAGAGAGAAGGAAATAGGGACCATAACTATTGGAGCAGATTTGGAAAGTTCCAAAAAAGCGTTTGAGATAGCGGAGCAAAACGAAAATGTTTGGGCTTGTATTGGCGTGCATCCTAATTGTTTAACAGAAAAGTCCAATAATACTGTTTCTACGTTAGGTCATAAGGATAATACTCTTGAAACAGTATTATCAGACTTTTCTCCGGATGGATATTTTGAAAAATTAGTAAAAAACCCTAAAGTGGTCGCCATCGGTGAATGTGGGCTTGATTACTTTGCCCCGCGAAGCTCGAGCGGAGCGAAGAGCGAAGTGGGGTTTTCAGACAAAGATAAGCAGAAAAAACTTTTTAAAAAACAAATTGAATTTGCTATAAAATATAATAAACCTTTGATGCTCCATATAAGAGACTCTCATTCGGCAAATTCAGGACAAGCTTATGAAGATGCTCTAGATATTTTAGAAAGTTATAAAAAAGTTGCAGGTCCTGAAGATGCAAAACTGAATGGCAATGTTCATTTTTTTGCTGGAGATGTGTCGGTGGCTAAAAGATTTTTGGATTTAGGTGGGAAATTTGTTGAATT
>LBTN01000030.1 GCA_000992085.1 Candidatus Magasanikbacteria bacterium GW2011_GWA2_37_8
AAACGATAGCCCAAAACTTAATAAAAATAACAATGTTCCAGTTAAAACAACGGTGGCGCCAGAAGGAAGATCTAGATAATAAGAAACCATCAATCCTATAAAAACTATAGCAGCTGAAATTAAAATAGCCAGAACTGTAAAGTGTTTAAACGATTTCGAAAATAATTTGGCAATAGCGCTTGGTGTTACCAATAAAGCACTAACAAGAATAATACCAATAAGTTTGATACTTAAAATAATGGCGACGGCAGTAGATATATACAAAACTAGATCATATATCCAAGGTTTTATACCAGACAAATACGCCCCTATCGGATCAAAGGTGCTAAATAATATTTTACGATAAAAAATAAATAAACAAATCAAAATTATTGAACCCACAAAAATAATATTCCACAGGTCGTAGGTATTAATCGTTAAAATATTGCCAAACAAGTAACTAACTAATTCTGGTTGATAACCTTGATAAAAATGTAATAAAATTATACCGATAGCCATACCAGTAGTAAACACGACTGCGATGGCCATATCACTAGAAATTTTTGTCTTTTTTTCTAAAAAATAAATAAAGATTGCAATAATTATTGATAAAATTATCGCCACTGGAATTGGTGCCCAACCCAAAAGAAGAGCAAAGGCAATACCAGCCAAAGAAGCATGGGCAATACCATCACCAATTAAACTCATTTTACGGGTTACCACAAAAGTACCCAACCAACCTAACAGTATCGCAATAAAAATTCCCGAGACAAGCGCTCGTATCATAAACGGATATTGCAAAGCTTCTAACATATTAGTGGGTGTGATACAGCCCGGCACCAATGCCATAGAGCTTCTTAAGATTTTTTGGGGTAATTACTGTTTCGGGAGTACCAGAACAAATCATTTTTTTATTTAAACAAATAACTTTGTTAGCGTATTTATTTACCACATTAAGTTCGTGCGAAACAATTAAACAAGTAGTGCCGCGTTCTTTATTTATTTTTTCGATTAAATCATAAATCGTTTGCTCACCGGCAATATCTATCCCGGTAGAAGGTTCGTCAAAAATTAGAATGGCTTTTTCGTGCAAAAGCGCTTTAGCAATCATAACACGCTGAAATTGACCGCCCGATAATTCTCCTAATTTATTTTTTTCTATATTATTTAAACCAACTTCTTTAAGAGCTCGTATAATATTGGTACAACTATGTTTTGTTTCTCTACATTTTTCTAATGCCATAAATTCGTAAACAGTAATAGGCACGTCGTGATCAAATTCAAATTTTTGCGGAACATAACCAATACTTCTTACCACCTGACGAGGCTGCTTGTTAAAAATTTTTACGTTTCCGGTAGCGGGCTCGTAAACTCCAATAATATTTTTAAGTAGTGTTGTTTTACCAGAACCATTTGGACCAATAATTGCTGCCATATCGCCTTCTTCAACCACAAAATTAATGTTGTCTAAAGCAACAAAATTACCAAATTTATATGTTAAATTTTTTACTACTATTATAGGTTGGTTCATATATAGATAACTGACTTTGCTTCTAAAACAAAATAGTCATTTCTAATATTATACTACTAAATTTACCTTACTTCAACACCTCGTAAATATTACTAATATTAAAATCAATCATACTGATATAACTATCTCGCTCACCAATACCACCCAACGGATCTAAAATATCAACTTTCACTTTTAAATCATTGGCAAAAGTATTGATCGCTTCTTTGGATAACTGTGGTTCTACAAACAAAGCCTTAATGTTATTTTTTTTAATTATAGTTTGAAGGTTAATTAAATATTGTGGAGTAGGACTTTTGCCCGGAAAAGGCTCGAAGGCACCAGCAATATGGAGACCAAAATGATCAGCAAAATAACCCCACGCATCATGAAAAACCACCAATTCTTTTTTGGTTAAATTTTGCATCTTATCTTGCCATTCTTTATCTTTATTTTGCAAATTCTGGATAAAATTTTGCGCATTAGTTTCGTAATAAATTTTGTTTATAGAATCAACCTCACCTAAATAAATAGCGACTTTTTTAGCTATCATTACAGCGTTATTAGGATCTAACCATGTGTGAGGATCCATATTAGCACGAATATCACCTGGTGCCGGCTCGTCTAGGCTAATATGATTGGAATTAGATAAACCAAACTGTTTAAGCTGCAAAGATTGATTTAATTCAACCGTTTGCACACCATCCATAACATTAACTATATTTTTTGCCCAATTACGGGAGGTAAAATTAAAATTGGATCAATTTTTTCTCCTCCTACTATTCTTACAATATCGTAAAGCGGAAAAATAGTAGCCGCAACCTTTATTTTTTCGGTATTTTTAATACTTGTGTTACCTTGATTAAAAGTACAGCCAGATAAAAATAAAATCCCAACAAACAAAAAAGAAAATATTCCTCCCCAAATAATTTTTTTGTACATATTATTTAGCACATTTGTTGCATACTCCAGTTAGTGTTAACTGGTGATGTATGTTTGAAAAATTTTTAAAATAGCCAAAATTATGATTACATTTTATTTCTTCCATATACCCGCATTGTTTGCAAATAATATGATGATGAGGAACATTGGCCAAACAATACAGCTTTTCTTTTCCAATTACTTCAACATTTACCAAATGCGATTCTTCGAGTAAATTTAGGGTACGATAAACAGAAGCGCGATTAACAGCTTTTATTTTTTTATGTAGATTACGAACAGAAATAGGATGACGCGAGACAGACAACTCTTCCAATACCGCTATTCTTGGAGCGGTCATCTTATAGCCGGCTTTAACTAATTGTTTCTTAAGCTTTTCCATATATAAACATAATAACACAATTGCGAATTGTTCGCAAGTGTTATTAATTAGAAAAACAAACAAAAATATGCTAAAATATAAATATGAAAAAAATTTTATCAAAATTAGCCTTTTTATTATTTGTTTATTTAACTTTATTTGTCTTTATTAAGCCAGTTTTTGCTGCCGATGATTTACAGGCTCAAATTGATGCCGCCAACCAACAGATCAGTATTTTAAATCAACAAATTGCTAATTACCAAACTAAACTTAACGAAACTGGTGCAGAAAAGAAAACCTTACAATCGGCCGTTAGCAGTCTGGATTTACAAAGAAAAAAAGTAGAAACTCAAGTTACGGCTACTCAAAATCAGATTAAAGCAACCGAACTACAGATTAAACAGCTTGGTAGCCAAATAAACAATGCCAAAGATATGATTTTGGCATATAAAGATGATTTGGCCCGCTCTTTACGTGAGATCAACCAATCTGAAGGAGAACCTATTGTTGCCCAGCTTTTAGCTATTGGCGGATTTGCTAATTTTTGGCAAAATGTTGGGGATAATTTACAGCTACAAAATGTTTTTCAAAAAAATCTACGTAATTTGCAGACAGAAAAAAAGAATTTAACAAATCGACAGAACGCGACAGAACAAAAAAAAGAAGCGCTAGCAATTCAAAACAAGGCGTTGGCAGTACAACGACAATCTTTAGCATCTACGGTTAAAGCCAAGAAACAATTACTTGCTGAAACCAAAAATAATGAAGCAAATTATCAAAAATTATTAGCTAACGCAAAAGCACAACTAAAAAGTTTTTCCGACTTTACTAAAAATGCTGGGGGCGCCAAGCTGCTAGGCAACCAAACTATTTGTGATAGCTGGGGGTGTTATTATAATCAACGAGATTCTTCTTGGGGCGCTCAATCTTTAAACGGAACAGAATACACATTAGCAAGCGATGGTTGCCTAGTAACAGCAGTGGCAATGGTTATAACACATTATGGATACCAAAACATCACTCCAGCAAGCATAAATGCTAATCCAGATAATTTTGCCTCTTACTATCCTGCTTTTTTGATGAAAACTGTGGTATTGGTTAGCGGTCAGAAAGGTAATTATATAATGCGCGACCCTTATCTTCCCAATGGTAAGGATATTAATTTTTCTGATCATTACTCAGTAAAAGGGATTTATAGTATAGAAACGGTTGTGATAAGGTAAAAAATAAACTAGAGACAATTCTTTTTTAAGTATAAATAAAAATAGAGCAAAATGCTCTATTTTTTATACTCCGAAGTTTCGAACAATGTTTAAACTAATACTACACCTAATGCAAAAAACAATCGCAAGGTTTGTTTTTAAGTATTATTTTTTGTTCTTTGATAAGATTAATAAAAACACTCTGACTACCCGATCCGGTTGCTAATTTTTTATTAAGTGGAGTGTAATGATTATACCCTCGATAAATAAATTCTTTAACCAACGCTTCATGTCTTAAATAAAGCGCTTTTTGTTTACCAACCCAACGCAAAGTTTCTGGATGATGTGAATATCCACCTTTACCTTTATGCTTTGTTAAAATATTCCAAAGCCCATGAAGTTCGCGATGTTCAGCAAGCAAATGTTTGCGACACAAGTGTTTTGGATGTATATCCCATATACGCATATTTTTTATCTATAGAATATGTTTCCAGTTTTAGTAGCGATCAGATAGGTTGCAGTTGAAACCAACGCTGCTAATACCGCACCCCAAATTAAGTCAATTATGGTTACTAAAAGTGGCCAATTTTTGGCAACTGCTAAGTTTGTTAGGTCGTAGGTAGCATAACAAACAAGCCCAAATAGTGCGCCGAGAAAAAGTGTTTGTGTCCATATCCCCTTATCTACAGCTGGCATGATAACAAAAACCACTAGACCAGCAACAAAAATTAAATAAAAGATAATTGCTGCGATCCAATTTACATCAGGCCTGATAAGTGCACCGATTTGTGATTGATAAAAATTTTTAGCGATTAGTCTAAGCCAGATCATATCTATAGCAAAAAATATCGGCAACGCTATGGCGTAAAGTTTTATAAACATATTATTTTAAATTATTAAACACAAGTTATATTATAGCAAAAATCGCCTGACTTGGCGATTTTTGGTTTTGCTCCGCATCGTGCAGGATGTTAGAACTATTTTACAAAAGCAGAGTGAATTTGTTTATATACCAGATTTGAGAGTAACAATATAATTTACCCCACCGTGCGTTACACTATATATTTTATAAAACAAAATACCATTTCAGGTATTTTGTTATTTTCACTGGATGCCAATAAATCCTCCTCGTTCTAATCTCAAGATTTGAGAGTAAAACGAGTTGCGGCATCCAGTGGCAACAACTCGTTGGACGCAAGATACGCCCATTCAGCGCTTGAGCGCCTCCTTCGCGAGCGCGCTTGTAGCCTGACGAATCTTGCGACGCGAGAACTGCGTGCCGAGCGGGACTCCGCAAATGAAGCTGATCCTTGCGAACCACGCGGTGCCGTCCTTGTCGCGCACGATGGTGGCGCACGGATTCTTCCCCCGTTCCTCTTGGAGAGCTGCGTGCAAACGCGTCTTTGCCATCTGTTTGTCCGAGGTTGTTACACAATCTATTATATTACTATTATTTTTTAAGGTCAATGTATTTTTTTTAAATTATACAAGTTCTACCGTCCCACTTGGGTATAAAAAATAATGGCATATTTAAGCCATTATTTTAGGAGCTCGGGGTCGCGGACTATGTTCGAACTGAGATAGATATTTAGTTAACAGGAAGTACAAAAGTGCTAGGAATAACCCCCTCAACAATCTCTCCGTTAAGATATACATGGTTATCATCTTTTGCATAACCTTTATTCAGGACTTTAAAACTTTTGCTCTCAGCTCTGGAGATGACTGTACCGCATCCATAAACGACTTTATCTTTGTCTTTGGCATATGAACTAGCGGGCGATGATCCATATAAGCCGTAATATTCAAAAGTATTAGTGTCAATATCAGATTTTACACCATCTAAATAAACTGAATTTTTATCTTTAAAATAATAAGAACAATATATTCCAAAACAGCTACAATTACCAACAAACTGGAAAGTAGTAGGATCTGCGGATTCTATCTTTACATATCCAAAGCCGTACTCTATCTCTTTATATATATAGACGTTTGCATCGTCCATAATAACGCCTCCTTCAATTTTTTTAATTTGTTCCTGATTAACATCATCAGGCATATACTTATATGGAATTTCTTTTTTGATATTTTTATAGTTTGTTGATGTATTCACTTGTATTTTTCTCATTGCTTCCCAGGTACAATCTTCTGACCATGGTTCAATTGTATTTTTATATGGTACATAACAGTACTTATCACCAGAATTAAGTTCTAATGTTATTTTTGTATCAGGCCCAAAAAAATTATCACTTCTGCCGTTCTTATACTCAGGGTATTGATTATATGTGCCCACAATAAATCTTCCAACTTGTGTTGTGTGGAATATCCCATCTTTATAAAAATTCCACGTCACACCATTAATATCTTCATCAGGGTCTACAAAACAGGTCTGTTCATGTAAAATAATATGCTTTTCATTTTGAAAATTTAGTTTAGCAATTATTGAATTACAATCCGCAAACGCAAATGCTGATACGATTATTATTATATAAAGAAAAAAAATGACAATTGGTATTGCCAAAATTGTTAGAATAATGTAACGTTTTTTTCCTTTAAAATAATTTTTCATAAATATATTTTATTATATGGCTATATTACCATGTTTTAGTACAATAAATCAACATACCCCGTCTTCATATGAAAAAACTTCACAGCCATACCAATTTATTTGATGACAAAAAAACACAACGACGAAATGGCAAGGTTAGAACCGGAAAAATTTGGCTATGATTACAACAAAAACGAAGCCTTATATAGGCTCCGTTCGTCTTGGCTCCGGGGGTGGGATTCGAACCCACGACCAATTGATTACACTTATCTACTTGTTTCCAAATAGCGTGGACTATATCATCTTCCTTTGATTTACATCAAAGGAGTAAGGCGCTTCCACTGCTTTCACAATGTACTCCTGTTAAGGATAGTCTCTGAACCTTCCCTAAAATATTTAGGGCTTGGCTGCTGATTACCATAACTTGGTTGTTTTAGGCTTCCAGCAATTCACCTTATTTTTCGATCTCAATTACTTGAGAAAGCTGCAATATTTTTTTTACAGTCAACTGCGCTACCGCTGCGCTACCCCGGAATTTAATTGTATGTTTTAAAAGAGCAAAATAATTATATAAAAAACCAGCTAAAATGTCAATAGTCTCTTTATTGCATAGCAGGCAATTACAACAATTGATGGTTGTGCCCGGGGTGCTTACTGCCACGAAGCACTATCTCCTCGATGTTGTATATACCAAATTGCCTACCGTCTAAAAACCCTGCCATGGCGGCTTCGGCCAGCCAACCACTGTTTACCCAGTCAAACAACCATTCGTGCGCATAGCGAGGGTCGTTTTGCGTTATACCGGCACCTATAGTCTTTAACCAAGTACGATTATAATCTTCTTGTGCCCCAACCGATGGCGACATTATAATTGGCAAACCCAAAGCGCAATAAAACACCATTTCACTAGGCTTGGTCCACACAATATCGGTTTTACGTAGCGACTCACTAAATACTTTAAAATACTCTTCTTTTTCGGTAGCAAAAATAATATCAATATTTTTTCCTAAACATTTCTTTAAACCTAATTTAACTATTTGATTAAAAAAACTTTGATAAACATCATTTCGTACACCGGCCACTAAGTTTAAATTGATTTCACCAGCCAACAATTTTTTACGCAAACTAAGTAAGATATAATTACCAATTCTTTTTTGTGCTCCGGCGCCACCTACCAAAAAAGTTAAAGTTAACGGATGGTGATGCACCCTATGACCTACTCCACGCAAATAATGCTCTACAGTTTTACTATATTTATGACGGTACATCTTTTTCGGATCCAAATTAATCAAACGTTCGGCTAAATCAGATTTTAGGGTTGGTAATTTTTCACCACCTAAATTTTCTTCTGGCAAAGGAAAACCGGTTAAAAAAATATTTTCTGGTTTAACACCATATAACTTTAAACGTTCTACTACTCTGCGACAAGGAGCCAAATATTTAATTCTACTTTTTTGAGGACACAACGCTACCCAGCCCCGACTAATATCGGCATCGCAAATCTGACAATAAATTTCATTTCTAAAATTATGTTCTTCAGCAAAAAAAGCAACATCAAAAAAAGAAGTGATTAACGGAATGTCTTTGGTATTTAACAAATCCACCAAATGTTTGCCCCAACCACCCCTTATTAAACGATAAGTAGCACGTAATTGTAAATTTGGTTTAGATAAATTACGTCGTGGATAAAAATTTGGGATACGTTGTAAATAATCGTAAATTTTAAACAAGTACTTCCCTATCCACGGAATATTATTAAAGCGAGAAACGATTTCATAAAATTTACGCGAGTTTTCCCAAATCGCGCGATCTTTGCTGGGTATACCAGCATAGTTATTGGCAGAGATGACTTTGCCGTTTGGTGCTAAACTACGCAAAGGATAGGTGGCACGCTGATGGCCGTAGCCCATATCAACGGTTACAATCCAAGCATTTTTATACATAAATTAACAATAAAACACTAATTGTTATTTCGTTTATTTCTGGCAAAAATAAAACCTAATTTTTTATCAAATTTGGAAGGAAAGGTTTGAACTGTAAAACCATGCTCACGCAATAATTGCACAATTTCGGTATGGTTATTTTTATCATAATTATGATATTCCATAACCACTGATTTAATTATATCATAATTTTCTGTTGATAGCGACCGAAAAATATCGTACTCCCCTCCTTCGATATCTAATTTTAACAAAGAAATATTTTTGATTTTATTTTTTTCACAAAAATTAGTTAGATCTTGTGTTGGAACCATAATAGTTTCTTCGACAGCTTCTCCGGAAGAAAGATAATGATTATGGCTATCTTTGGACAAATGTAATTTTTGTTTTCCGCTTTTACTAGACAAAGCTACAGCCAACGGCAAAACATTTTTTATTTTGTTGTTTTTTAAATGTTTTTCTAAAATATCAAAATTCTTTGGCTCTGGTTCTAAAGCAAAAATTTTTACATTAGAATTAAACGCGCTGGCATACAAACTAAAAAAACCCGCATGTGCACCAACATCTATTATTGGATCTTTGGCGGATTTGATGGTTTCTTCTGCTAGTCGATATTCGCGTAACTTAAAAATTTCGCGCATCACACTAACATCAGCCTCATCACGCAAAGTTAATTTGAAAACCTTATCCAAAAATTTTAATTCGATATTTTCCACAGTAATTTAAAATTATTTAAATTTGCTTTTTTAAGCATTATTTACGAAAAGGGCTCCCGAATTTCGAAAGCCACAAACTGTCATGCCAAAATAACTAGGCTGCAACAGGCGCGATGAATCGTCGCTTCTTTTCGTCCGGCACTTTCTTTTCCCAGACTTCCTGGAGCTGGCGTACTATCGCCAAGATGTCTGTTCCGCTCTCTACATACACATGGAGCTCTTGTTTCGCGTTTGACCCTTTTACGATCAGTAGTAACCCGCCATTTTGCGAGATAACTCTGAGCGTTCGGATCACGCTACCACCCTTGCCGTCGATACGGCCTGGGTTGACAGACTTTACGCTTGCTATCTTCTTAGCGGCTTCTACCATCCAAGTAGCTTCTTCGATGTACGTGCTGTGCGAGTCTTTAACTTTCCCGCTGACCAATCCTTTTTTTGTTGACATGATTTTACCCCCCTTTGGGTTGTTGAAGGAACTAAAATTAGTATAACAAAAAAACAAGGTTAATGCAACCTTGTTTCTACAAGTTATCAAAAAACTAAAATTATTTTAATTTCTTGGTCTTCTTTCGTAATTCTTTACCAATTTTGGTATTCTTCTTCGCATGTTTAATGCGAGATTTTAATGCACTGTTCATATGTACTATATTAGGAATTAATCAACCCATTTGTTCGGGGACTTGGATTCGAACCAAGATAAGTACCTTCAAAGGGTACTGTCCTGCCATTAGACGATCCCCGAATGTGTGCGTTACACCTTTAACTGCTTCCTCATGGCCAAAGCACTGGATACAACCGTTAAAACCAATACTGCTAGGGTTTGGAGCCCAAACACATACAGGATATGCGAATTATAATAATTTGTCAAGGAGAAGCCGTTAGGAAAGACCACCGACAGGTAAGGATCGACAAAACGCAAGGAAACAAATAATACTATTACCAAAACAATCATACTAGTAAAAGTAAACACCAAAGACTCTATTAAATATGGCCCGCGGATAAACCAACTACTGGCGCCTACCAAACGTTTGATACTGATTTCCATTCTATGGGTTTGAATTGCCACACGAATGGTATTAAAGATAATTAAGAACGAAATTATTGCGAATAAAACCGCTAGCCCCATCCCCATTTTTTCGATTCGGTTGGTAATATTTTGAATATTATCGATAGCATCTTGATGTTCGTCAAAACTCTTAGCTTCGATTAAATCTTTGTATTCTGGAACGCTAATGGCCTCAATAATTTTTTTGTAATCTTTAGGCTCGCGTGTTTTAACAACAACAGTTGGCCCAAATGGGTTACTACCCAATTCTTGCAAAGCCTGCAAAACTTCTGGGCTTAATTTGTGTCGTTCTTGAAAACTTGCCAAAACTTGTTCGCGAGTTTGCAGATTAACGTCTATTACTTCGGGAAAAGAACCAAGATAAGTTTTGATCTCGGTTACATCTTTGTCGGAAGCCACTGCATTAAAATAAATACTGACATTTACTTGATCTTTTACTAATTTAACTGCTTCGCTGGTTAATACATCTACCGACCACAGGGTATTGATAGATAAAAGCATCAGTACCAAAATAAATACTGTCATAAAAGACATACCTAAATTACGGCCGATATCTTGAAAAGAAAATTTTATAACCCGTAGCAATGAAACCATATATAAAATTTATTATAAACTACAAAACGTATTTTCCACCTTCTTGGTCGATAGTAATTTGGCCTTCGTGTAAAGTAATTACCCGACGACGTAAATGATTAACTACTTCTCGATTATGTGTTAATAAAACAATAGTGGTACCAAATTCGTTGATTTTTGTTAGGATTTGAATAATCTCGGCAGTATTGATAGTGTCTAAATTACCTGTTGGCTCGTCGGCTACAATAATTTTAGGACGATGCGCCAAAGACCGTGCGATGGCTACGCGCTGTTGTTCACCACCAGACAGCTGATATGGATAACGTTCTTGGCGTTCACCCAAGCCAACTACTTCTAACAACTGTGGTACTACCTGACGAATGCGGTGGTTGCTTTCTCCGGCTACTTCTAGTGCAAAAGCAACATTTTCGTAGACAGTTTTCTTTGGCAATAATTTGTAGTCTTGAAAAATCATGCCTATCTGACGACGCAAATATGGGATTTCACCACCTTCGATATTGGTGATATCCCAATCCCCAATTTCGATTTTACCTTTATTAGGACGCTCTTCGGCAATTAACATTTTTGCCAGTGTAGTTTTACCACTACCCGATTGTCCGATAATGGACACAAATTCACCAGCTTTGATTTGCAGGTTAATATCACGTAAAGCCACCGAATCGGCCGTATAAATTTTGGTTACGCCGTGTATTTTAATCATAGTAATATTCAAATATGCAAAAGGAAAATACGAGGCCGAATTTATTATAGCACAAATCAAAAAATAAAAAAACAGCGATGATAAAAAGCTGGGGATAAAAAGAGCCTTCTGTCAGAATCGAACTGACGTCCGAGGTTTACGATACCTCTGTTCTGCCACTGAACTAAGAAGGCAGTTGAGCTGTATTTATGAAAAAGTTCGGACGTTTTTTAAAGACAATTCTAGGTAAAAATACCCTCCAAAAAAACCCCCAAACTAGGTGAACAACTGTATGAA
>LBTN01000031.1 GCA_000992085.1 Candidatus Magasanikbacteria bacterium GW2011_GWA2_37_8
TGCAGTTCCTTCAATATCTGTTATTAAATGTGGTGTAAGAATTGTGAATATCGAGTCAACATCTCTTTCTTCGAGAACTGTTTCAATGGCTAGCTCATATCTGTCGCTTTTTGCATCACCAAGGATATCTATTGGATCTTTAATATTTGACTCTCTAGGTAGTACCTTGAGAAGCTTTTGTTTTGTCTTTTCACCTATCTCAGTTAATACAAGGCTTTCTTTTTCAACTGCGTCTGTTGCAAGTATACCTGGGCCTCCGGCATTAGTGATAATGGCTACGCGATTGCCAACTGGTAATTGGTTGTGGGTAAATACTCGCAAGTAATCAAATAATTCGTTGGTAGAATAGGCACGAATAATTCCAGCTTGTTTAAACAGAGCTTCGTAAGCAGCATCGTTGCCTGCCAAAGCACCTGTATGAGAAGCAGAAGCCGAGGCGCCAGCCAAAGTTTTACCAGATTTTATAGCGATTACTGGTTTGGGATTAGGGCCGTGAATTAATTTGCGTACTGCATGAATAATTTTGCCAGCATCTTTTAATTGTTCGACATAAAGAGCAATTACTTTTGTTTCGGGGTCGTTGGCCAAGTATTCGATTAAATCAGTTTCGTCTACCAAAGCTTTGTTGCCAACACTAACAAATTTAGAAAAACCAATTTCTAATTTTTGAGCATAATCAATTACTGCTGTGCAAAGCGCTCCGCTTTGAGACAAAAAAGCCACGCCACCGGCTGGGGGCATGGTAGCAGCAAACGAAGCATTAAGTTTGATAGCTGGATTAATTACCCCCAAACAGTTTGGGCCAATTAAAGCAATATTATTTTTTCGACAAATTTCGGATAATTCTAATTCTCTTTCTGGTTGCCCCGCTTCTTTAAAACCAGCGGTAATTACAATTGCGCCTTTAACTTTCTTTTTGGCTACTTCGTGCATTACTGTGGTAACAATTGAGGCGGGAACAGCAATAATTGCCAAATCAACTTTTTCGGGAATAGATAAAACATCAGGATAACATTTTAATCCGTAAAGTTTGGTAGCCTTTGGGTTTACAGGAAAAACTTTTCCGGTGTAACCTTGGGTAGTTAAATTTTTTACAATATCATTACCAACACTGCCAACTTCGGTAGAAGCACCGATAATAGCAACTGATTTGGGGTTGAAGATGGAATCTAGATTCATAAACTTAATTTTTTTTAGGCATGTAATTATAATCCGGATTAAACATTGTCGATGCCCAAGAAGAAGATCCTTCTTCCATATTTACACGAATATATTTTGCCAAGAGTGGTTGAACCTCATTTAATTTTTGCCAACATGCCTGAGCAATACGGCGATAAGAAATATGTCCTTTAGTGCCGCTGCGTAGAGGAATAAAATGATGTAATTCACGTAAATTCCAAGTGTAGAGTACTCTTTTACGAAAACCTAGTGGTACTACGTATTGTGCTTCATTTGGAAAATCTGGGTAAAGAGTACTATATAAATTCGCAGCTTTGTCCATTACTTCTTTGTATTTTTCTTCCATGCCTGCCTCAACGATTTCTTCTGGAGTGTCGTAGCCATGAATAATAGTTACAGCTTGATTAGTTTGAGTACACATGCGGTGACGTTGAATATCGCGGAAGGCACCATAATCCATTAAAATATCAAAAGTATAATAGATATGCTCAAATTCGCGGATGGGTTGGTCGTAAGTAGCGCGGTCAGCTAAAGCATTATCAATAATTTTTTCTTTTTCTTCCGCTGTCATTTTTTTAACCGATTCAAAAATTTGTTTATAAGGTAAGACAGAATGTTTGTAAAGCAAGGCGGTAATTAATTTGTTTTCTGCTTCATGGTCATAATCAACTATCTCTACTGCATTCACAGATTGTGGAGTTGTTTCTAGATTTTTTTCTGCTGCCATTTTCATTTTTTCGGCGGCACTTTTTAAGTAAGCATTTTCATTAGCGAATTTTATTAAAGTGGGAGTGATTTTTAAGGCTTCTTCTTTTAAAATTTTTCCAATAGTTTGAATTTCTTGTAAAGGATTAGATGATAATTTAACCACAGCATGTTCAAACGCTCGCGCATTAGCAGTCATACCTAAATTAGTTAAAGTAGCGGTCGGCAAAAGATACCGAATATTATCACAAGCCCTTGCTTTATTGGTAGCAGCATAAGCACGGTCATTTTCTTCTGGTTGTTTAGGGTATTTTTTATTAATAAATTCTTGCATGGGCGTAAACAAAGAATTGTAGGTATCATAAATCTCATTCATTATACGCTCATATTTTTCTCCGTGTTTTGATTCTATTATATTAGCAGGTTTGTAATAACGATCGCGATCAAAAACTTGATAACGAGTTGATTTTTCGGTATAAGAAGCTAGACGGTTATCTTCTAATATTTTTGTTCCTAAAATAGAAATATTTTCTACCGCCATGTGAAGTGTAGCATGTTCGGCGACACTACTATGGCCATATCCAACTACCCATTTTTCATGGAAATCAGCTGATTTTTCGTCAGTTAATTCGGCAGCGATTTTAGCAAAAGAATCTGGTGAGCGTGAACATTTAGCAAATGCTACGGCCACCACCTCTGGTTTTAGATGGTCTAAAGAATAAATACTAAGTTGATTATTTTTTTCTTCCATACTTGTATTTTAAATTATAAAAAAATGGAAATATTTTTTAATATTTTGATTTTTTTATAATTTAATTATTTCCCCGTACTACCAAATTTTCCATCACCTCGCGAGCTGTCGGAAAGTTCAGCGGTTTCCTCTAGTTCGGCAATCGCAATTGGGTAAATTATTAGTTGGGCAATTTTGTTTCCTTTTTCTATTTGGTAAGGTTCGTTACCTAAATTAATTAATTGCACATTATATTCTCCGCGATAGCCCGCATCAAAAACTCCGCCCATAGTATGAAGCCCGCCATTTTTAGGGAGCGAACTTTTATCTTTTACAATCGCGGCATAACCAGCTTCAAATTCTAAGGCAAAACCTACTGGGAAAATTTTTCTTTCGCCTGGTTGTAAGTTGTAATCTTCTAAAGAATACAAATCCATACCTACATCACCAGGGTGAGCATAGGTGGGGAGTAAGGCATCAGGGTGTAGGCGTTTAATTTTTATTTTCATAACAACTTAGACTGATTGTGATTTTATTTTACTAATTATTTTTTCCATTTGTCCATAAAATTCTTCAAACGTTCCGTCGTTTACAATTTTGTATTTTGCTTTTTGCCCCAGTTCTTTTATTAATCGATCGGCTTCGGCCTGTTCGTCGATCAAAAATTGTTCAAAAGTTTTTTCGGAATCACCCGGATTTTCTTCGCGCTTAACTAATCGTTCCCAACGAATTTTTGGTTCGGCAGTTAAGTATATTAGATTAAATCCTGGCATTTTTTCGAGGTAGGTAATATCTGTGGGTCGGCGGATGCCTTCCACTGCCACAATTTTGTTTGAATCATTAGCCACATCTTCGGCAATTACCCGACTCATTAGATCTTGGCCAAAATTTTCGCGTAAAACAGTAGATAATTTTTGTAAATTTTCTCGGCTTTCTGGTAAATAGACACGGTTTACAATATCGCGCAACATGGTGGAATAGCGGTAAGAATTTACTTGGTATTTTTCTTTGAGATATTTACAGATTGTGCCTTTGCCAGCTGCCAAATCTCCAACAAAACCTAAAATTATTTTGTTTTCTGTCATATTATTTTGCGGTATCAGAAATATATTGGCGTAATTTAATACCCGCTAATTCGAGTAGCCGACGGGAAGCGATAAAGGCGTCAACCTCGTTGTATTTGTCGCTTTCGTAAACTATCTCTTTTATTCCGTTTTGAATTAAAGTTTTGGCACATTCGTTACAAGGGAACAAGGTGCAATAAGTAACGCAACCTTCGGTACTGCGACTGTTGGCATTGTATACAGCGTTCTCTTCGGCATGACAGACATAGGCATATTTGGTATCTAAAAAAGAACCTTCTCGCTCCCAAGGTAGTTGGTCGCTTTCGATGCCGCGGGGGAAGCCGTTGTATCCCATACCCACTACTACGTTTTTGTTATTAACAATAACTGCGCCAGCTTGGGTAGAAGGGTCTTTAGAGCGTTCGGCAATGAGGTGTGCCATACGCATAAAACATTCATCCCAAGAGATGCTTTGTCTAGGAGTAATCATAAATATTATTTAATTTTTTAAACTGGTATTAGTGTAACAAAAAACCACTTGATAGGCAAGTGGTTTAAAATGATTTTGGGTAATTAAATTTGTTTTAATAGTTGATAATTTTTTACAGCTGTAATAATTTTTTTAGCAACGGCGATAGCGTATATTGGCCTGGTGGTATTGCTGGTTTCACCACAAAGTACAATGCCGTCGGCGCCATCCATAAGAATGTTGGTAAGGTCGTTAATATCGGAACGGGCGGGGATGTTGTTTTTAATAACGCTTTCCAATATTTGGGAGCCTACTAGAATAGTTTTATCATTTTCTTTAGCTTTCTTTATTACTGCTTTTTGATAAATACCCAATTTTTGGTAAGGCATATTAATACCTAATTTCCCACGATCTAAAATTAAAAAACGGTAAAAATTTTCTTGGCAGAGTTTGGTCAATTCTTCGGGGGTAAGGAATTTATCTACTTTAGAAACAATTTTTGGGTACCAATTAAATTCGGCAAAAATTGTTAATACTTTTTCTAATGTTGTTTTTTCCATTTGTGGCAAAGACACTAATTGCGGGGAAGCAGAGGACACAGTTTGGGTTAATTGGCGGTAAAATTCTAAAAAAGTGGTTTCATCTAATTCGGTAGAAATATCAATACTGCGGTGGCTATGGATAAAACCACTGTTTAAAAAAGTAGCGCGAAAAGAATTTTCATCAATAATTTCGGTAACGTGGATAGCTACTTCGCCGTTGTATACGGGAATAATTTTTTCGAGTTGGACGTTGGTACCTACTTTTGGCACATCAACTGGGATAAACTGGTTGCAATCGGGGGAGGAAGTGGCTGATTGGAATACAAAACTATCTCCTTCGTGTACAGCAAAGGCGCGAGGAATAAAATCGCCAAAAGTAGAGCGCCAACTAGGAAAGTCTACCATTAATTTAATTGAAGAATTGTTATCTTCGATTGCAGAAGTGATGGTTTTTAAATTTTCGATATTGTTTTCGGGAGTGTCGTTTGATAAATTGTAACGCAAAATATCTGGTCCAGAAACAATAATTTTTTGGAGATAATTTTCTTTAATTGTAGCCGGACCAACTGAAGCAATTAATATCATAGGTTAAAAAATGCCTCGATTAAGAGGCATTGTTTTAATTTAGTTTTCAGAGATTTTTATCGCTGGACCCATGGCCGAGCAGATTACCAAGTTTTTGATGTAAGTACCTTTGGCAGTAGCCGGTCTTGCTTTTTTGAGAGCATCGAGGAAGGTGTTTAAATTATCTTTAAGTTGATCTTCAGTAAAGTTTACTTTACCAATTAATTGGTGAACATTGGCAGTATCATCATTTTTAAAAGTGATTTTACCTTTTTTCAATTCTTCGATCATCTTTTTTACATTTGGGCCAACTGTATCGGTTTTTGGATTTGGCATCAAACCTTTTGGACCAAGCACTTTAGCAACTACGGCTAATTTGGCCATCATATCTGGAGTGGTAACAGCGATTTCAAATTCGATTTTACCAGTATCTTTAATTTTTTTAATTTCTTCTTCACCATAAACAAAATCAGCGCCAGCTTCTTTAGCTTCTTTTTCTTTTTCTGGAGAAACAAAAGCAGCTACAGTTTTGGTTTTACCACTACCATGTGGCAAAACTACAGTAGCGCGAATTTGTTGGTCGCCTTTTTTTGGATCAATACCCAAATGAGCATGTACTTCAACACTAGCGTTAAATTTAACACCAGAAGTTTCTTTAACGAGCGAGATTGCTTCGTCTAAAGTGTAGACCTTTTTTGGGTCGATTTTAGCCACAGCGGCTTGCATTCTTTTTGACATAAAATATATGTTTCGTGGTACTAACTCCCGAGATGTGACCCGAGATCCCACAATTAATAATATTGGTAGGAGTATTTATACCTGAAATTGGAAGGTTTGTCAAGGGTGGAAAATAATTAACAATTAGCAATTAACATTTTTTACATATTATTTTGTTATTTATTAATTGTTAATTTATCTTTAAAAAAAGATTGACAAATTTAATTATTAGTTATAAAACAGATACTTGTCTGTCGGGTGTTCCGACGAAAGTGGTTTAGTGCGAAATCCAAAGGGGGTGCTTCATGGCCACAACGCGTTTTTATCACGGTAACGAGGAGGATCGGGTTCTGGCGTTTGTGCGCATGTTCCCGACCGGGGCGATTCTCGTGAACCTCGTGACGGAAAAAGCCCGAGAGCTGCTCGGCTTTTCCAGCCTGGAGGAGGTGTTGCACTGGGTACTGTGGCGGTTGTGTGCTACTGGTTTGGCCGAGTGGGACAAAGAGCACAAGGTCTACCAGATGAAGAAGGAGGTGCTTACAAACCACCGAATGGTTCGTGAGGTGGCGCTGATGGGGTCGACATTCCGTCGGGCGATCATCGCTATCCATGATAGTCAAACCGACCACTACGATTCTTCACCCGAGTGGGAAGAGCGGTTTGGGTTTGACAAAAAAGATTCAGGTATGATGGCGTCTTTTTTGAGGTGTTTATTGGGTCACAACATTCTGGTTGTAGAGAATGGGGTCGATCGCAAGATCGACCATGACGCTCTGCACAATCTGGCCCACGCCTGTTTGGTTCAAGAAGTTTGGGAGAGGGCGCTTCGTGAAGAAGGTGTCTCGAGTGAGCCCCCCGGCACGCCTATTTCTGCAACACAGCAGTACGCCGCATCTTCGGAAGCGATCGCTCGGATACTGAAGGGTATTCCGGAAGGCGATCGCCTGGCGGTTTGCGCGAACGCTGTGGCACTGCTCCAATTTCCACACTTCGTTTCGGCGTCTTTCAGAAAAAAAGATAAATCATTTTTTCTGAAAGGTAAGGTCTTTACAAACTTTTTAGATAGGATATAATGGGGGCATTAGATAATGGAGGTTAATGCAAATTTTATGCGTCAAAATCAATTGGATAAATTAATGAATTTATTAAAACGTACTGGCGATCGCTTGGCGGTTTTGGATAAAGACAACGACAATGTATTAATGATGATGTCGATTGAAGAATACGAACGATTACTTTCGGGAAATGAAGCTTGGGAAGAATTGGATGAAGGAGAAATGTTGGATAAAGTGGAACGTGATATTGCCCGTTGGCGCGAACATCATGATTGGGAAGATGACGATTATGACGAAGAAGACAATAGTGAAACACCAACTACATTAGATGAAAATTTTAATCCGATCACTGATGAAGAAACTGAACCAGAAGAAATTGAAGAAAATATTAAACCAAATCAAGAAACGGAAACAGAAAAATTCGGCACAGTAGAAAGTTTGGCTGATGTACCACAAGAAGAGGAGGAAGAAAAGTTTTATATCGAACCGATTGAATAAAATATATTTAAAACCCTGCACTGTTCTGGCGCAGGGTTTTTTGTATTGTATTTAATTTATTTTAACAAATCATCTAACTCGCAAGAAAGTAATGTTGATTTATTAAGTAAGATTTGTTCTTTTTGGTTTAAATTGTCGGCAGTCATTCTGATAATTTTAGTGCTTATAGTATCTCCAAATACTGTGTTATTCATTTTTTTGAGGTAGTTTTCGGTTTTTTGGTAAAAGACACTAGCATATTGTAATAATTTATCCTGTGATACTGGCCTACTACTAATTCCATTACTATTAAATTCGACAAGATCGGCAATTTTTTTATCAGGGGTTGTTAGTAGTTCGCCTTCTCGAAATTCAATCCAATAATCACTAATTTTTTTCAAGGTGGTAACTGTGCGTATATTATAATCTTCAAAAAGTTGCAGGTAAGTCGTCCGCCAATTTTTAAGCCAATTTTCGATAAAAGTTTGATCTGTAAAAAGAGGTGAGAGATCTTGTTTTAAATTAGTATCGTTTACTTTATTCATTTGTAGAGTAAGCTTGTCAAAAAGTATGCGTAAATCTTTTATGTTAATATTTTTAGCGATCAAATAATCAAGGTCTGGTATTACTTTTTTTGTCATATACCAAAGAAGATCGTAAATATCACGTCCTTTTTCTTCATATATTATTCCATCTGCGCCACCACGTTGTCCACGCAGTAAAATGGCTGCGATTTTACTCGCCATCAGCGCGGACATGTTGTAGGTTTTTATAACAAATGAAAATTGATTGCGGTTAATAGGTCGGCGTTCGGTTACGGTTTTAGGAGCTTCAAAATGGTTTAGATCAATTTTTACGATTACCTGTTTTGATGGGTGGTTGATACCTAGTTCGTCTCCAATATGAAAACATAAGCGCAACCCTCGGTTGGTTGTTGTCTTGATAGTTAGAAGTTCTGTTTCAGTGTTATAAGTATTTTTAAAGTATAATTCTATTTCTTTTTTTAATTCATTTAAAAAATTTTCTGATATAGCGTGCTTAACTTCAAAATCTAAATCAACAGACATGCGGTTGAGGTCGTGGCAGATACGAAGCGCCGAACCGCCGTACATAATCCAGTTGCTGTATTCTGGGTGGTGATAAATAAAATTTAAAATATAAAATTGCAATTCTTCTTTCAGAATGTTGCGTTTAGTTTCTGCTTCCAATTCGCCGTTGGCGGTAAGGTTTTTGAATTTTTCTTTAAGAGCTGTGAGAATTTGGTTGTCCATAGTGTATGTAATTTTTAATCATAGAAAATAAGTTTTTCTGTTCTTCTTCGCTCATTTCATTAATATCAATACGCAAATCTTCAATTAGTGGTTTGATATTTTCAAAACGGACACTGCGAAACTGGCGTGTTTTAAAATAGAGCAAGTCAAAAAGTGCCTTTGAAGGTGAGGCGATAAAGAAATCAAAATTACCTTTTATTAAAGAAAAATTTGAAAATAACTCTTTTTGTATAGACTGGTATGTAAAATTACCCGCTTTTGTTTTGTAGGATCTGGTAATTTTAGGTGTAATTGATGTAGTGATATGTATAGCTTCGGTAGCAAGGTCGTAATACTGTAAAGCTGTCCACGAGCTTATGTAGGATGGTGTGCGTAATATATTGGCTATGTAGAAAGAATAAGAGATGTCGTTTTTATTTTTATTATAAAAATCAGCCGACACATAAAGTCCTTTTTTTAGAGGAATAATATCCTTGCGTTTTAAAGATCGGCTGATATAGGTATCAACCGTAGTATTTTTAAGTCCGTACTGTTCGCTAAGCTGGTATATAGCCTTTTTGTCGAAGTAGGGCAGGGGTTTGAGTTGTTCTATTAATATTTCTCTATATTTCATATTTATGATGATATTGTATCATATATGAAACAAGATGTCAAGAGAAAAATATAGATTTGGCTAATTTTAGCAAAAAAGGTATAGTTTTTAGTTAAGTAAATTATTACTTGTTTATTTTATCTCATATTCCCACCCTGGCTTCCAAGATTTGGTGTGTCGCCAATCTTCGTTTATTGCTTGTTCCCAAGTTTTGTTTTTTAGCAAGACATCCAAAGCTAGTTGTGGTGCTTGGTGGGCGACAATAGCGATATGTTGGTTGTTGTATTTTTGTGAAATTTCTTTTAAAAAGTCGGCGATTCTTTTTTCTACGTCTTTGTAATTTTCGCCATTCGGAAACGGTTTGTCTATGTATTTTATTAAATTATTTTTAAAAGAATCACCAGGAGCTTGTGTGTAATCGCCGTAATTTGCTTCGCGAAGTCTTTCGTCAATAATGATTTGGTATTTAGGAGCAAAAGCCAAATTAGCCGAATCGATTGCTCTTTTTAAATCTGAACAAAAAACAATATCAAATTTTTTATCAGCAACTATTTCTCCCAATTTTTTAGATTGTTCTATCCCTAAATCAGACAGTTCGCCCGGTGCCCAACCAGTGGCTAGATCAAGTTCGTTGTCTGTGGTGGTTCCGTGAACGAAGTAGGTGATTTTTAACATAGAGTTTTATAGATTGTGTTAATCATAACAAATAACCACAACTAAAACAAGCACTTCTATCACATATAAACCAAAGTGCTTTACCCACAATCTATCCACACTCTCCACCCCTTGCCAAAACTAAAAGCCTGTGATATAATGCCACCACTAATAAAACTATCCTCTGAAAAGAGGTAGTTTGTTGGTCAAAAATTACTAGGGCGGAGTCTAATAGAAAATTACAATTTTCTATTAGCGAAGCCAGACGTAATTACAAGATTTTCTTCAATATTTTATTAAAATTTTTAAAACGGTTGGATAAAAATCTGCGCCCGACCACTCGGGACAGTGCCGTTCAAAGTTAATCTTATGGCCGAAGAATTTAACCGGTCTAAGCCGCACGTTAACATTGGTACTATTGGTCACGTTGATCATGGTAAAACCACTTTAACTGCTGCCATCCTAAAGGTGTTAAGCGCCCAT
>LBTN01000032.1 GCA_000992085.1 Candidatus Magasanikbacteria bacterium GW2011_GWA2_37_8
CTACACCAATAATATCTTTAGTAACAAATAATTTAAAATTTTTATTTTCTATCGCCTGCTTAATTATTTTGGTGGCGTATTGGTTGGTTGAGGCTAAATTCATAGCTGTAAATCCACCTAGTGCCATATCTCGGGCAATAGCTGGGCCAGAGATGCTGGTAACATAGGATTTTAGTTTTGGCGGTAGATGTTTTTTAAGAATATCGGGAATTAGCCAAAGCGATTTTTCGTCTAGCCCCTTGGAAGCGTCTACACAGATCTCTTTACCGGTTAATAGTGGAGCAACTTTTTTAATCAAACTCTCCATAAAATTTGACGGCAAAACAAAGAACACAACCTGAGTTTGATAAAGTGCGGTTTTTAAATCTGGTTCGGGCTTGATATTATTAGAAAGTTTTATCCCTGGTAAAAATTTTTTGTTTTCTTGTTTGGCCCGAATCTGTATTAAAGGTTCTTGGTCGCCTTCATAATTCCACAATTTTACATTATGGCCATTTTGGGCAACTACTTGGGCAATGGCTGTGCCCATGTTGCCAGCGCCGAGAATAGCGATGTTGAGTTGTTTTGACATAGTGTGATTTAGTTTATAAAGTTTTTAAAGTTCATAAAGTTTGTAAAGTAATTGTTATTTTTTCTTTTACTTTATAAACTTTACAAACTTTATGAACTTTCAACTTCGTTGGCTAGTTGTCCGCATGCTGCAGCAATATCTTGTCCATGAGAATGACGAATGGTAGATGTAAAGCCGGCAGCCATCAATCTGTCGTGCCAGTGTTCGATTACGGATTGGGGAGAGCCAACAAAAATATCATTACAAGTGGAGTTATATGGTATTAAATTTATACGTACTCGACCCAATTGGCTGGCTAATTTAATTAATGCTTTTAAATCACTCAATTAAAAATTTTAAAAAATCTTTTTGGTGTGAAGGCATTAGTTTTGTTCGGGTATTTTCGGTGGCGCTATGAAGCGATAATGCAAAGCGTACGGTAGGAAATTCTTTGTCTTCGATCATTTTTTCCATTGCACTTGGTACGCCCGCGGTAGATAAAGTGATTTTGCGTGGGCCAATGTCGGTATTATCTAATAATATGTTTAAAGCATTTTTAACATTATCGTAATTTAATAATGGTTCGCCTTGTCCCATTAAAACAATATTATCAATTTTGCCTTTTTTGCCCAACCATTTTTGCCAATAGCGATATTGATCAACAATTTCTTCGGTGGTTAAATTGCGTTTAAATCCCATTTTTCCAGTAGCGCAAAAAGCACAATTCATGGGGCAGCCTACTTGTGTAGACACACAAATAGTATAGCGCAACTCTGCTGGTTTGTCTTCTTTTTTATTATCGCGTCCCATTAATACTGTTTCGATTACTTCACCATCAGTCAATTCTAATAAAGCCTTACTAGTATGTTCGGTTTTACTGGTTTGCAAGGTTTTTAATTTTACTGTTAGCCACGGAATATTTTTTAATTTTTCACGCAAAGCTAAAGAGAGGGTAGAAATTTTTTCATACCTGTTAATATTTAAATCAAACCAAGCTTTGTATATTTGTTTTTTGCGGAAGGCTGGTTCGTTTTTTAAAATATTTGGTAAATTTTCCATAGTTTATATTGCTAAATTGTTAAATTATTATTTTTGCTCAGCAATTTAGCTATTTATCAATTTATTTTCGATTTACAATTTTTCCTATCACAAACATAGTTGCTATTGGTATTAAAACCATACCACCAATTTGTTGCCAATTCAAAGTAGTAAGATGAAATACTTGGCGAAGAGGGGATAAAGAGATGATAAGAGTTAATGCTAGTAGGGTAATAGTAGAGATTGATAATAATAAATGATTGCTTTTAACCTGTTCCCATTCGCGAGTAAATAAAATTAAAAATGTTTGTGATACTACTAGAGAACCAAAAGCCATAGTACGTGCTAATTCGGTCGCGTTATGTTGATAAGCAAAATGAAGATATAACGCAGCTGAAACTATTAAGATAGTTGTGCCTTGCAAAATAGTTCGCCACCAACTTTTTGGATTATTAAGGGCTGTTTAAAGATGAGAGGTAAAATTGCTAGCCCAACAATTGGTAAATGAAAAGAAAAAAGAAAAACAAAAGCTTGGCGTAGATTTTCGTAGATGCGTCGGCCCTCTCGGACAGCGTTTACAATTGTTGAAAAATTATCATCAGTTAGAACAATACCGGCGGCAGCCCGAGCTACCTCGGTTCCTTTTTGTCCCATAGCAATACCAATCGAAGCTTTTTTAAGAGCGGGGGCATCGTTTACTCCATCTCCAGTCATTGCTACCACCTCTCCAAGTGCTTGTAGTGCTTCAACAATTTGGTATTTTTGTTCTGGCTGTACGCGAGTAAAAATGTCGTGGCGTTTAACTGTTTCTTGCCAAGCGGCGGGGGATAGGTTTGTCAAATCAGCACCGGTTAAAATTTCTTCATTATGTTTTAAACCAATTGCTTCAGCGATGCTGTGAGCAGTAAGTTTGTTGTCGCCAGTAATCATAATAACTCTAATTCCAGCTTCTTGACAGGTGGCAACAGCCTCCTTAACTCCCGCCCGAGGTGGGTCACTCATGGCTAAAAGCCCTACAAACTTAAAATCGGCCACTATTACCTTGTCGCCTCTATGGTCTGGCCGTTCAGCCACCCCAATAACTCGTAGGCCTTGTTCGGCCATTTTTTCGTATTCAGCAGTGGCTAGAGCGCGTTCTTTTGTGTTCATTTTTGATTGGTTCAAAATAAATTCTGGCGCTCCAGCAGTGTATTGTGTAGTTGTGCCGTTTATATTTTTCCATAAGTGATGAACCATTTTTGTTTTTGCGTCAAAAGGAAGATCGTCGATCAAAGTGTGTTCACGATAAAATTTTTCGGTATCAATTCCTAAACGGTGGGCAAAACTTTGGGCTTCAATTTCAATCGGATCAATGGCAACTTGTTCTAAAGAAAGCAAAGTGGTTTTTATAAAATTAATTAGTTCGGTTTTGTGTTTTGTGATATCAGTACAATCAATTAATTTATCTTTGTAATAAATTGATTTTATGGCCATACTGCCTTCGGTTAGCGTGCCAGTTTTATCGGTGCAAATAATTGTGGCTGATCCCAAAGTTTCTACCATAGCCATTTCTCGGACCAGAGCGTTTTGTTTGGTCATGCGCCATACACCCATAATTAAAAACACACTAAAGACAACAGGAAATTCTTCGGGGATTAAAGACATGGCTAAAGTTAATCCACCAAGAAGTCCGGCGGCCCAGCCTTGTTGCCAAGTTAAAATTAAGCCAACAAAAAAAGCAATTGATACAGCAGCGATAGCCACCCCGCGTACCAAGCGTTGGATTTTTAATTGTAGAGGAGTTCTTGTTTTTATAATTTTTTCGAGCAGTCCGCCTAATTTACCATAGGTAGTGTGGGCACCAGTAGCGGTTACAAAAAGTTGGCCTTCACCCTGAACAACATTTGTACCTTGCCAAAGTTTGTTTTCATCAATGGGATTTTCTGGTTTTTCTAGTGGAGATTTAATAACTGCAATTGATTCACCAGTTAACATTGACTCATCAATCATAAGGCCAGGAGAATTGATTAGACAACCGTCGGCCGGAACTTTATCGCCCGCAGTTAAATAAACTAAATCACCCGGTACCAAATATTTTATTTCTAATTTTTTAACAACACCATCTCGATAAACCGAACAAAATTGTACAAGCATTTTATCAAGCGCGCGCACAGCCTCGTCAGTTTTTGTTTCTTGAAAAAATTCCATTAAAGCAATTGGAATAATGGAACCAAGTAAAATAATTGTTTCTAATTTATCACCAATAAAAAAATATACTATTGCCGTGGCAAGAAGAAGCAGCATCATTGGCTCGGCCATAATACCAAAAAAACGATGTACCCAAGTTTTTTGTTTGGTTACGGGGCGTTGGTTTAGGCCGTAAATGGTTTGCTGGGACAGTGCTTCTTTTTCGCTAAGGCCGTGATAAGCAGAGGGATTTGTTGGGAGCGTGTGTGGCATAAAATTATTAAATTGTAATTATGTTATTTTATCAGAAAAAACAGTTAATTACAAGTAAAAAAATATCCGCCAATAAGGCAGATATTTTTAAAAAATTTTCCAAACCATTCTCTCAATAAAGATTTGCAACAAATCGTTATTGAGAGGGGGAATGGCTTGGGCGGAAGAAATCGCACGGCCACACCACCTCTTCCTCCTATCAGGTGAAGCGGTGTGGAGCTCTAGGCCGAAGCCCAGATTTTGGCCAAGTGCACGATGACTTCGACGGCCTTCACCATCGACTCGAGCGGTACGAACTCGAGCTTGCTGTGGAAGTTGTGCCCGCCCGCGAAGATGTTGGGCGTGGGCAGACCCTTCTCGGACAGGCGCGAGCCGTCGGTGCCGCCGCGGATGGCCTTCTGGATCGGGATCGCACAGCGACAACAGGAACGTCTTGCGCATCTCGATGTCCTCGTCCGTGAAACCGCGGATGAGCACCTTGAGGGTGCTCTTGGCCACGTCGGCGGTGAGGCCGTAGGGGTGCAGATACCCCTCGCGACCCTCGGTGGTTTCGGGCGCGGGTTGATCGGCGAGGCCTTCGATGATGGCAGCCATCGGGCGGATGGAGTTGACCATCTTGTTTTTGGCGTAGCCGGGGTGCACGTTGGCACCATTGATTTCGAAGGTGGCCAGCCAGGCGGCGAAGGTCTCGTCCTCGACTTCGCCGATCTCGCCGCCATCCATGGTGTAGGCGGCGTTGCAGTCGAATCGGTTGAGGTCGAAGTGCTTCGTCCCACTGCCTACTTCTTCGTCGGGCGTGAACCCGATGCGAATGGTGGGGTGCGGGATCTGGGGGTTGGCCAGCAGCACCTCGAGGGCGGTCATGATCTCGGCGATGCCAGCTTTGTCGTCGGCGCCCAGCAGGGTGGTGCCGTCTGAGGTGATGATGGTGTTGTCGATGTAGCGCTTGAGCACGGGGTTGCCATCCCAGGTGATGATCTGGGTGGGGTCACCGGGCAGGTTCATGTCCCGCCCATCGTATTTGTGCCAGATGATCGGCTTGACGTCGGCGCCCGAGACCTCGGGCGAGGTGTCGACGTGGGCCAAGAAGCCGATGGCCGGCTTCACGCCCATCTCTTCGGGCAGGTTGGACGGCAACGTGGCGAACACGTAGCCGTGCTCGTCCATGTCCGCGTCGGTGAGCCCCAGTGCCTTCAGCTCGTCGACCAGCAGCCGGAGCAGGTCCTTCTGCTTCTCGGTCGACGGGTAGCACTCGGCCCCCTCGACCGACTGGGTGTCGATCTTCACGTAGCGCAAGAAGCGTTCGAACAACCGGTTACGCACTTCGGCGTTTAGCAACACGTCTTCTTCTCCGATTCAGTTTGCGATCCGATCCAACACCAACTTTCCCACAACCTTTTTCTTTTTCCTCCAAGGTTGTGGTTTTGAGTTATAGATCTATAGTAAACGTTTGCGTTTTTGGCAAACGAAATAAAAAGAGCATTTCCTCCATCACTTTTTACCTTTTATTTTAAGATAAAAAATGATGGAGGGGTTCGAGCGCTGGTACACACTCGAACCAAACCGGCAGTCAATACGCGTCTCGACTTACGTCGTTACGCGCAGACACATCCGGACCCCCTCCTTCGTCAGCTTGCGGCCGACGTCGACGTTGCTTTCTTCTTGATCGCGGTCATCCACGGCTTGAACACGATCAGCATGATCGGCGACGTGGTGGCGATCAGGGCATAGACCAGCCACATGAACTCGGTGTTGAGCTTGGCTCCCGTGGCCGGGTCGGCGCAGTAGTTGGCCAGGAACCAGCCCGAGTACAGGCTGGTGATCATCTTAGTCATGAACCACGGGAACTGCGCCACACCCATGTACATAGCCGTCTTGCCCTCGGGGGCGATCTCGGCGGCGTACTGCAGGAAGCGCGGCTGCCACATGGCCTCGCCGATGGTCATGAAGAACAGGAACGAGTACAGCGTGTACGGCGAGGGGCCGAGTGCCAGTAGGAACGTGGGCAGCGCCATCACCAGCGTTCCGATGATCATCATGGTGTAGACCTTGGCGCGCTGGGTAAGTGCAGCCACGATGGGCACCAGGATGAAGATCAGGAGCGGGTTCAGGTTGACCGTGAACTCGAAGTTGTCGCCGATGGCCGTGCCCGCGAAGCCACGCGCGACGTACATGGGCAGCGTGAGCCAATTGTGGGCGAAGAGGGTCTGCACGGGGATGAGGCAGAAGATGAAGAATGCGAAGCGGCCGTCGGCCAGGGGGTGGTTCTTCAACCACGTCACGAATGATGATTTTTTCTTGATGAACATGTCTGAAGGTTTCACCGCCGCGGCCTCTTCTTTTTTATCAGCAGCAGCGTCCGCCTCTTCCTTGGCCTTTTTCGCACTGGCCAGCGCCGTCGCCACGACCCTCTTGTTGAGGATGATGGTGGTGAGCACGAGGCCTAGTACCGTGAACGCGGTAAAGACCCAGAAAGCTCCACCGATGCCGACGGCCTTGCGCACCGGCGAGAAGAACGAGGGCAGCCAGCCGCCCAGGTTCATGAGCGCATACAGCATGGCGTAGCCCATGGTTGCTTGGGCAGGTGTAGCCATCTGGCGCACAGCGGCGTAGGCAGCGGGCTGATACATGCCGTAACCCAGCACGATGAAGAAAATGCCGGCCAGCGTCATCAGGTGTATGGTCGACCACAGGCCGTCGGGCGCGAGGCCAAGTGCCGGCCCAGCCGAGATGATGGCGCGGCCGATCAGCATGAGCACGAGGGCCAGGATCAGTGCGGTGCGCACGCCCCACTTGTCGGCCAGCCCGCCGAACAGGAACATGCTGAACGTGATGCCCCAGGTGAGCACGCCCACCATGACGCCGGCGGCTTGGTCGGACAGGCCAACGTTCTCGTTGAAGAACATGGCCAGGTAGCCCAGGATGCCGAAGTAGACGAAGCCCTCGAGGAAGTATGAAACGTTCACGCCCCACAGGGCGCGCGGCGCCTTCGCGAAGGCCTTGAACGTGTCGGCGGTCTCCCCGAACGCTTCACCCAGGAATTCCTTTGCCGATTTCTTCTTGGTGTCGCTCATCTTTTTTTCTTTCATCCTCGAATTCAATCGAGGCATCAACGCACGTTTTTTTTCTACAAAAAACCAAATCGTCCGCAAGTACCAGTTGCGAACGAACAAGTTTAAGCAACCCAAAACAGGGTTGCGTTGATAAGGAACTTATTAAACCGCATGGGATACAGCCAAAAGGCTGCCTTCACACGCGGATAATCTGTTGTTATTTAAGCAAAAAATATTAAAAATGTCAATGTATAAAAGTGCACAAAGTATTAAAAAACAACTAGCACTCGCCAGTTGTTCTTTGCTAATTGTTAATTGCTAGTTTAATCACTAATCAAAATACTTCTTAATCAATTCTCCAACTTTGTTATCAACTTCGTCAACCTCAAATGGTGGAGTGATATTTGATTTTTTTATCAATTCTAGTATTGTTTTTAAAATATGTTTAATACCCGGGATAATGTGTTTTTCGCGGTCTTCAGCATAAGAAAAACGAATATGTTTACGGCCCATTTGTCCAAAATCTGACCCAGCCAAAACCGCGACACCTTTCTCGTGCAAAAACCAGTTTCGCAATTCAACATCATTTTTAATTTTTAATTCATTTTTTACATAAGGCAAATCTAGAATTTTTTGGAAACAAGGAAAAAGGTAAAATGCGCCTTCGGCTTCATTGCAAACCGCATAGGGTTTTAATAAGTTTAATGCTTCAGATACAAATCCACCCTTTTTTTCATATTCAACAAAATCTTGGTTAATAATTTTTTGCACCTTATCTTTTATGCTTGGATAGTGGTGCCCGTCCAAATCAACATCACCATAAATTGCTCCAGCTACAATTTGCTGTACTTTGTTAACATTGCTCCATTTGTTAATTGCCATTCGACCAAAAATTTCGATTAACCACGCGGGTGCTACTATAAATCCCAGGCGCCAGCCAGTCATGGCATAATTTTTGGAAAAGCCGTTCAAGTTTACAGTATAATCAAGCATTCCAGGTATAGAAAGAAAACTAAAATGTTTGCGTCCGCCAAAAGTAATTTGGTCATAAATATCATCAAACAATACAAAAAATTTATATTTTTTCACCAATTCTGCCACCTGTTCTAAAATTTCTCGATCAAGCATCATGCCAGTTGGATTTTGGGGAGTGTTAATAATCAACAGTTTGATATTTTGATTTTTTTCAAATAGTTTTTCTAAATCTTCTATACGAAATTTTAGGTTTTGTTTTTCAGGATCTTTGTATGCTTGCCAATGTAAAATTTGCCCGTGATGGTAAAATTCGGCTAGAGATTCATAAACTGGGTAGCTTGGATCTGGCACAATAATTTTGTCATCAGGAGTAATTAAAGTTTGTAAAGCCATTTCAATAACTGATTTACCAGCAGGTTCGAGTAAAATATTTTCGGGTTTTATTTTTACTCCGCGTGTTTCGCTCCAATAGTTAGCAATGTTTTGTCGTACTTGAAGGTAGCCTAAATAATGTCCATATTTAGTTTGTTTATCTTTAAGCGCTTGAATAGCAGTGTTAATAATTGGTTCGGGAGTAGTAGGGCCAGTATCACCCACATGGAACTTGTAAATTTGTGGAAATTTTTTAGAATTTTCTACTGCGATTACCTCAGCACCAAAACCAAAAGCAGTTTCGGTACCTAAAAAATTTAAATCAGGGTTGATTTCGACATTGGGAATTAAATTTTTGTCGAGCAGGAACTTTGGAAGGTTCTGGTTCATATAGAATTAATTTTTTTCAGCAAATCATTAGGGGTTAATCCCGCCAAATCGTACATTTCTTCTACATTTCCAGATTTTAAATAGGTGTCAATGCCAATCGCTCGTTTTTCGTGATCAGCTGGAAGTAAAAATGGTGCCAAAAATCCTTTCCAACCGTTGTGTAGTGTAATTGCGTTTTTTCTATCTTCGTCAGAAAAAATTTCTTCTGCTTTTTCTGGATCAGTTTTTCGTAATTCTTCAAATAATTGTGGCGAAGTAACATTAATAATTTTTACACTGTGTGTTTTTTCTAATTCTGGTAAAATTTGCATTACGTTTAGTAGCAAATTCACCCCGGAAATCACCAACACTGTTTTTTCCTTACTCCTTACTCCTTTATCCTTAGATTCATAAAAAATATACGCCCCATTCACTGCATCTTCTGGTTTAGAATTACCAATGCTTCTGTTTACCATCGGTGTATCTGGTCGGAGAAGCGACAGGGCGATGGGTTCGCCTTTTTCTAAAGCATAAAAAAGCATTTCAATAGTTTCGGCGGCATCCATTGGTTTGTATACTTTTATTCCTGGCATAGCACCATATAAACTCATCCAATACAAACCTTGGTGGGTAGGACCATCTTCGCCGGTTTCTGGGCCGTCATGCGATGCTAACATAATAAAAAAACCTTTATGTTCTGGGTTTAATTTATTAGCAATCAAACTTAAACGAACACAATTTCCAATCATTGTAGAAAAAACAGCGTAGGTACCAAATACCGAAATTGGCCGAAAACTACCAGGCAAAATATCTTGAGTTAAAGTGGCGCTCATCATTGCCATATTTTGTTCGGCAATACCAAAACGAATACCACGGCCAGTAGGGTTGGATCGATTAATAACGCCGTAAACTTTTTCGGCACCACCAGTTAAAACCGATTTACTCAAATCACCAGCACCAGCATAAAAGAAAGCTGTTTGTTTCATCAGCCATTCAAACCAGGCACCAGCGGCTTTGCGGGTAGCTATTTTTTCGCCAGGCGCAAAAGTTAATTCTGGTGGTAATTTTTTTGGTCGTTTAATTGATAGGGGATTTACAAGTGGTCGATTTGTCAAAGTTTTTTGTAATATTTGTTCTAATTTTGTTTCGGGTAAAATATTTTCGGCAGCTATTTCTAATCGGGTGTTTACATATTCGGTATCTGTTTCATCTAAATTTTCTAAAACAGTTTCAATATCAAGCATCGGTTTGCCTAATTCGCCAGCAATATCAAATCCAAGCGCTTTCATAATGTCGACGTATTCTTCGTGTTTAGCTGGCGTGCCATGCGAGTCGGCGGTATTTTCTTTGGTGCCATAATTTTTTCCTTTTATTCCATGAGCTAAAACCACAGTAGGAGAATTTCCGCCAAAGACGGACACGCCTTGGGCGGGATTATTCCCAGCAGCCAAACGATATGCATAAATTAATTCCAAAATATTATGGCCGTCAACTTCTATTACATTCCAACCTAAACCTAACCAGTGATTAATATAGTCGGAAGAAATTACTTCATTAATATCGCCATCAATTCCGTAGTGATTGTAATCCAAACTCACTACTAAATTTTTTGCACCAACCGATGCCAAAATATTACGTGCTTCATACGTCATACCCTCTTCGCTTTCGGCATCACCCATAAACACCCAAAATTTAGTTGGTAATCCACATGACAAATGACTTATAGCCATGCCACCAGCACCAGAAAAACCATGACCAGAGGGGCCGGTGCAAGTATCGGCTAATGGGTAGTAGCTTTCTACATGTCCAGTTGGTCCATCAATACGACGAAAACGAATTAAATCTTCGGGAAAAATTGTTTTAACAACTGCAGAAGAAAATTGTCGGCCAACACGACGGAGTGATTCGTAAAGTAAAGCATTTAAAGAAAACAAAGCGGGAGTGCAATGCCCTGCGCTCCAAATTACACGGTCACGGCCAACGTTTTTTGGATCAAGTGGTTTAAAAGCTAAAGCGCCGCCCAAAGTGAGGGCGATTGTTTGTTCGACTTTAGAAGAAGATCCGCCTGGGTGGCCAGATTGGCCAGCTTCAACAGTAGCAAAAATTAACCCACGCATAATGTTAGCTAATTTTTCTAAACGGGGAATGTCGATTCCGTCCAAATTAGCTAATTCCAGTTTTTGTAAATTTAAATATTTGCCAGTTTTGAGAGGGTTAGAAAAACGTTCTGGTTGGGTTGATTTTAGTTTTTCTAAGTCTTCTGAATTTAAAGGATTGTACATAGACGAATTTTTAATTTTTAATATTTAAATAAAAAATTGTAAAAATTCACACAAAGTTAATGGACCATTTGATTCAGAGATTTCTTTGTCGTCACATTTTATTTGTGTCGGCAGATTATAATCTATCATTCTTTTGCCATTTTGATCAAGTTGGTTAGTGTATAAACCAAACTCGTGCATGCCAATTAAATTGGGGTATAGTTTTCGATCATCAAAAATCGAGTGCCCTTCAAATGCGTTGGCAGTATTTATGTTTAATAATTGTAGTAGCGATGGTGCAAAATCTAAACTAGAAGAGTATGTGTCGATTGTTTTTGGTAAAGTGCTATCCGGTATATACATTAAAAAAGTGTTTTCATCGTAAAAGGTGAGTTTTTTAATTTCTGGATTTAAATTTTTATCAACGGCAGTTGGGAAGATAGCGTGATCGGCCACCGCGATAACAATAGTGTTTTGATAAAATGACGAAGAAACAAAATTTTGCCAAAATTTATCAAAAGCGTTATCGGTGGTATGTATGGAATTTAAAACTGGGTTGGTTCCATCACCATAATTTATCATATCTTTAGCGATATTAAATGGCGGGTGAGTATCAACCGTTGATAACATTATTAAAAACGGTTGTTTGGCATTATCCATAAAATTGGCCGTTGCCGGAAACATTTGGTGATCCGAATATCCCCAAGCCAAAGGAACGCCTGAAATATATTTTTTTAATTCTTCTGTACCAAAAATATTATCTACACCCATGCTGCCAAACAAACTGTCTTTGTGAGAGAATTCTTTTTCTACAGCTGTAATGTATGAAGTATTTTGGTATCCGTTGTTTTTTAAAATTTGGGGCAGGCATAGTAAATGGTGGCTCTGGATTCTTTTGTTTGTTTCGATTTCGGTATTTCCCGTAGGTGGTAAAAAAGAACATAGCCCAGACATAAGGCCAGTAATTGTAGGTGTAGAAGCGTTATAATAATTTTTAAAAATAGTAGTGTGGGGATTGGCAGCAAAATTTTCGAGCCCAGGAGTTAACCCTGGGTATTTGTTATTATACACGCTAGTTAAACGTGATGAAAATGATTCAAGAAAAACAATTAAAATATTTAGTTTATTGATTTTAAATTTATCTGGTAACAATTTTATTGTGTTTGTTGGGGTAAATATTTGGTTGTGGTGGCTGACGTAAAATTCATCAAGATTATAATTCAAACCAAAGCGGTGTAATTTGTTTTGTATGACTGGATCGAGGATAATTGGTGGGGAAGTTTGATTAGTAAAGTAGTTATAAAAATTTTTAGCAACTCTAAATTCGGGTGCAGTTTTGAAAGAGGTAAAAATTAAAAATGAACTAATGGTGGTAACGATTATAATTGTGTAATAAAATCGCCAAGCGTGATTGTTTAAAATATGGTGAGCGCGAGCCCAGCACCAACCACGCCAACCAAAAAAGATTAGACTAGCCCCAGAGCTGACAATTAAAATAAAAGTAAGCCAATTCCAGATTACGTTTCCGCCACCAGCGGTGTGTTGTAACATAACAGGGCTTAAATAAAGCCCAGAGAAATATAATATACCAATATTAGCTATCCAAAAAATTTGTGTTGTTATAAAAAATATTACCCATAATCCTGTCCAAATATAGCGCCACCAGTTTTTGGTGATAGTAAAAATAGTACCACCGATTGATAGTCCAAATAACCAAAATAAAGTCATTGCTAAAGCGCGAAATAAAACAATACTGTCAATGTTAGCTTCGGGGTCTAATATATAATATCGTCTAGCTAAAAATTGGTAACTACTATTTAATAAGAAAAAAGTAATTGTAAAGATAGCGATGTTGCGGTTAACAATGATCCAAGGTTGGTGGCCAGGGTGCTTTTTAAAAATAGTATGTAAATGATAAAAAAATAAAATTAATACAATCGTAAAATAACTCAAACTTAATACTTCGTCTTTTAAAAATAAAACCAAAAAGAATAAAGAAAAAGTAAAAAATATTTTATCAAGTAATGTCGCAAAATCGTTATACCAAAAATTGTGGCGATTAAATTTTTTGGTTAAAAATAGGAAGAGTTTTTTACCTAGTTTATAAAATATAGTTATCAATACCCACACTGCTAAAGAAGCTAAAACAAATTTTAGATGTGGTTTGTGCGGGTAATGATACCACTGCCAGCCAGCAGTAATTAAAAAAGAGCCAGTCAAAACAGTAATGACTGGCAAGTTTTTTAGTAGTAGATATTTTAGTCTAGACCCCATATTCTTTACTCGCCCTTACCAATTTTCTATCTTTTTTATCTTTTTTTTCTGAGGTTTCTTTACGTTTCATTAATTCTGCTTCTAGGTAATCACGTATTTTATCGATTGCTTTGTACAAAGTTTTCTCACTTTTAGAGGCAAAAAGATTTTTACCAGGAACTTCTAATTTACATTCACAAACAAAGATTTTTCCTTTTAAATGATGGTGGTTTTCCATTCCTACGGTAACATCAGCGCGGATAATTTTGCCATAAAATTTTTCTAAAGCGCCAATCTTTTTTTCGGTGTAATTTTTGATAGCCTCGGTTAATTCGATACCCTTGCCGTTTATTAGAACTTGCATAATTGTGATTTAAGGAATAAAGAGTAAGGAGTAAGGAAAATTTTTGTTTTTCCTTATTCCTTTTTCCTTATTCCTTTTTCCTTTATCTCACAATCTCCACTTCACTTTCGAGTGCTATCCTAAATTTATTATACACCTTTGTTTGTACGGCTTCAACTACTGTCAATACATCTGCTTTGGTGGCATTATTAAAGTTAACAATAAAATTACCATGTTCATCTGATACTTTAGCTCCGCCCACGGTGTAACCCTTCATTTCTACTTGTTCTACTAGCCAACCCACTGGAATTTTGCCGCGTTCACGAAAAATCTCGGGCAACTTATTTATATCTCCTGGCCAATTTTTTATATCAATATTTTTGAAAAAACTGCCAGCAGATGGGAAATGGGGATAGCGTCCGGTGCGTTGCCCTAAGTATTTTTGCATGCTAGCCATAATATCTTTTTTATCGGCTGGGGTTAAGATAAAAGTGGCTGATAAAATTACGTCGGTCGAGTTCTTAAACATGCTTTCACGATAACCAAAACTGCATTCTTCTTTTGGTATATCTAAAATTTCGCCATTGCGCCAAATTTTTATAGTTGATACAACATTGCTAGTTTCTTTTCCCATCGCTCCAGCGTTACCCCGCACCGCCCCACCGATTGTCCCCGGAATTCCCACTGCCCATTCCATTCCCGACAACCCTTCTTTAGCAGCCAAATTTACCACCGCCCCTAACTGCACCCCAGCTTCCGCTATAATTTCATTTTCATTTTCCATTTTGAGATTTCCATTTTGCATTTTTATCACCACCTTCTCCAATCCTTCATCTGGAAACAAAATATTACTACCGCTACCTAGTATATAATATTCCGCTCCGTATTCATTTAAATAATTTAATAATTTAATAATTTGATAATTTTCAGTAACTTCAACTAAAAATTGTGCTGGTCCGCCAACTTTAAAAGTGCTGTATTTAGATAATGCTACGTTATTTTTAACATGGCCAAAATTTTTAAGTTGTTGATATAAATCATTCATAAGATTGCCAAAATCGTTATTTTCTAATATAATTGTTCTGTTATGTCTTTCAAATTACCACAATCCATTATTTATGTTACGCGCGACCTAGAGCGGGCTTTAGGATTGCCCTTAGATACAAAAGACTACTACATTATCGCAAATTTTTCACAATTTGCCAAGCGTTTGGTCGGTGGACAAAAAAATGTGTTACTAATTAAGTCCGATCGGATTTTGGATACCAGAGAATTATTAATCCACCCCCAAGCAAAAAAATTCATCAACGGCTTGTCATCCCGAACGTCAGTTGAGGGATCCCTTAACAATCGTGAAAGGGATTCACTCCTCGGAGTACCCTTGGTCTCCGCTTCGCTACGCTCTGGTCGAAATGACAATTATAAAAATATTTTGGTTTTTAAACCTACTACCCAAATCGAAAAAATTTGTAAAGATAACAATTGGAATTTGTTAAATCCTGCAGCCGAAATAGCTAATCAAGTAGAAGAAAAAATTTCTCAAGTTAAGTGGTTGGGTCCATTAAAAAAATATTTACCACCGCACAAAATATTGCTGTGTAGCCAAGTTAAATTTTCGGGTGAATCATTTATCTTACAATTTAATCGCGCGCATACTGGTAGTGGTACAATTTTAATTGAATCAAAAAAACAACTAATCGAAATTCAGAAAAAATTTCCTAATCGTGAAGTGCGTATTACCAAGTTTGTATCTGGGCCAGCGTTTACCAATAATAATATCGTTTGGGGTAAAAAAGTATTGCTCGGCAATATTAGTTATCAAATTACTGGGCTCAAACCTTTTACCAACTTACCGTTTGCCACTGTGGGTAATGATTGGGAATTGCCGCACAAAATTTTGTCAGCCAAACAAATTAAAGAATATCAAAAAATGGCTACTGATATTGGTGAACGTTTGGTTAAAAGTGGTTGGAAAGGTTTGTTTGGGATAGATGTAATAATGAATGAAAACACTGGCAAACTATATTTAATCGAAATCAACGCCCGTCAACCAGCGAGTACGAGTTATGAAAGTGATTTACAAGGAAAAAGGAATAAGGAAAAAGGAATAAATAAAAAAGATTCCTTACTCCTTACTCCTTACTCCTTATCTGTTTTCCAGGCGCATTTGTTATCGCTTTTGGGAGAGAGATATAAAAATGAAAAAATAATTTCTATTAAAACAGGTGCTCAAATTGTACAGAAAATAGTGCTAGTAGAAAAAGTGATTGATCAAAAATTGTTAAATTACAATATCCAAAAATTTCAAACTGAGGGTTGGGGAGTGTACTTGTATGATAATAAAGAAATCGAAAAAGATTGGATTCGGTTGCAAAGTAAAGAGGGTATTATGTTTAAACATAATATTACTAATAAGAACGGTGAATTGGCAACATTCTTTGCTTTAACAGCTGTTCAAGTCAAAAAATGGAATGCAGTGCGATCTGGTGCAATTGTTATAAAAGATGATTTTATTTTATTATTTAAACGCCATCGTTTTGGTCACGATTTTTATTGTTTGCTTGGTGGTACTGTAGAAACAGGAGAAAGTATTAAAACAGCTGCCAAACGAGAAGTAGAAGAAGAAACTGGGCTTATTGTTAAACTTGATAATCAAAAACCAATCGTAGTTTCACCTAGTGGTCGACCAGAATATTATTATTTTTGTTCTGCTGTTAAAGGTGAAGCAAAGTTGGGCGGAGAAGAACTAGAACGCCATTCACCAGATAATTCATATATTCTAGAATGGATCCCACTTAAAAAATTGGCAAAAACAAATTTATTACCCATTGAATTAAAAAACATCCTGATAAAAAAATATAATTTATTATAATTTTGTCGTTATAAATTTTATTAGGTATTAGTAATTAGAAATTAGATATTTTCAAATTATGCTCTCTCCTCAAGCCCAGAAAATTTTGTACGATTATTTAAATTTGCCTTTCACTGGAATCACTGGTGTCCGTTGTCCGTATTTTAATAATGCTCGTTTAAAACAACGTGCTCAGCTTAAAGTATTAACCGGCAAAGGCAAACCAGAAGAAATTGTTGAAGAAGCCAAAATTATTTCTTTGCAATATCATGCCGGATTGTTTGATAAAGGCGGACATTGTTGTTTGCATAACGAACATACTGGCGAAAAAGTTACCCCAGAACAAATCCGTAAATTTTTAGTTGATCATAATTTAGGAGTTGAATGTTCTGGTTTTGTTACCCAAATTTTACGAGCTCATTTTAAAGAAACAAAAAATATCGATATTGCTCGTAAATTTTTTATTGTTTCACCAAAAAGATTTTTACGTTGGCTAATTTCCAAAATTCGTCCAATCGAAAATATTGGTGTACGAATTTGGGCGAATGATTTAAACACAAAAAAAATTAATTGGCAAGAAGTCGAAGCAGGGGATGTAATTGTGATTCTTGAAGTAAGTATACCAACCAAACATAATCATATTTTATTAATTACCGAAAATAACAATGGGGTTATAAAATATGCGCATGCTCGGGCGTGGTCGAGCGAAGGTAAATATGGGCATGGTGTAGCTGAAGGTGTGATTCGAATTACCCATCCTGCTGGTGGATTGTTAGATCAAGAGTGGGAAGAATTGGGAAAAGTTGGGGTAGGTAATGAAACTTTTGCAGAAGCCAAAAGTGCAAAAGTGTTGGAAACAAGGAGGGCAAATCTTGACTTTTAGCAAAAAAATGAATATAATCCTGTATAAATACGCCGCCATCGTCTAACGGCTAGGACTTCGCCTTCTCAAGGCGGAAATAGGGGTTCGATTCCCCTTGGCGGTACTAAATCGAATTGAAACACTAGGTCAATAATTACCGACCTAGTGTTTTGTATTAATTTTAATAGAATGCTATAATTAAAGAACAGACAAATCTTATGGCAAAAAAATGCCA
>LBTN01000033.1 GCA_000992085.1 Candidatus Magasanikbacteria bacterium GW2011_GWA2_37_8
TTAGTATTAGTAGTTGGAGTTTTGACTTCCGATACAACAGGGCTAATATTACCTTGATATTTCTGATAAATCCACCAGCCACCAAAACCTAAACCACCCAAAACTGCAGCCAGCAAAACAAACATAATAATCTTACCTAAAATCGGCTCTTTCATTGAATATACTGGTTGAGGCGCTAAAGCACTAGGTGTTTCACCAGATGAAACAGGTGGATTAGAAGAAGGCATTATTGGTTCTTTTTTCTTTAAAAATCCCGCGGATAAAGCATCTGGTGGCGCAGATGGCGAACCTCCTGGTTCTGGCAATCCTGCAATGTCGTTATCTACCCCCTCTAACATATCTACTGGTTCAGTAGGTAAATTAGCTGGAGCCGAACCTAAATTGTTTTGTTTGTCGTCGAACATATAGAATTAGTTTTAAAGTTTATAAAGTTAAAAGTTATAAAGTTGTAAGTGATATATAAAGTTAATAGCCGATAGTTCATAGTTACAAAACCTATTAGCTCCGAACTATTGGCTATGAACTAAATCACCAATGGATTTGTTCCTCGATCTACCTCGTAACCATCTTTTTTTCCATCACCATCGGTATCGGCTTTAAGAGGATTAGTTTTATAAATATTAATTTCATCTTTATCTAACAAACCATCAGAATCAGAATCTGATTTGTTGGGATTAGTGCCTAAAGTTTTTTCTTCATCATTTGACAAACCATCTAAATCGCTGTCAGTTAACTGAGCATTTTCTAATATTGCATTCATTTCTGCTTTAAATTTTTGCTCGTCGGTTAAAGATTGGTTGGTTTGATTATTATTTTTTTGCACTAATTGTACAATACCAAAACTAATCCCAAATAACAAGGCAACGGCTAAAATTATTATAATTATTTTTTTGTAATACATATTATAGGTTAGTAAGATGTGCGAATAAACCCTTCGGTAATTATTCGATCAACAACTTCAACACTTTGTATACCAGCGCGAGTAAAAGGCGCTACCAGTTTTTTTAAATTAAACACATGCCATAAAGTTGACTCCGAATTAGCCGACGATAAAGTATTAAGACCAAAATAATAAGTTTGTGATGGCCGAGAAAAAGTACGGGCATCTAAATTCAAAATTTCGGGAAAATAGACTTCTACTTTAAGTTTTATTTGATTGCCACGATAATTCTCTATCGCGTTCAAGGCACGTATGTAGAACGGAAATATGCTAGGCATAAAATCACTACTCAATTCTACAGTATACGAACGCATATTGCTTTTATTAGTAGTCACACCAAATCCCAGCAAATCCACTAAAAAATTGATCGTCCCCCACCCAACTAACCACAATTCTGAGGTCTTGTTTCCGAGTCGAAGTAATTACTGGGGACAATAATAAATCATATTGACTTGGTACCGGCTGTGAAACTACAGGTAAATCAATCCAGTGAGACGGCATGCTCTTATCGGCATTTAACACTAATTGGTAATGTTGATCGGTCGCATTAGACGAGTTAGAACAAATTGGATCAGAATTAACGCGGGCAGAGTCGCCATCATGGCCGCTACCAGATGGGGCTGGATGCAAAGTAAATTTATTATTATTAGCAGACGGATTATCAAAATAATTATATGCTACTTTATATTGATCAAAATTAGCAGTTATTGTAGACCCAAAATACAAATCCAACGTTCCCCAATTAGCGCCAACATACAATGGATTTTTGGAAGACGGTTCAAGTACATTAATTATTTCACCCGAGATAACATCTCCTGTTGTTGGAGAAGTATAAGTTAAACCACTACCACATTCTACACAACTATCCTGTAATTTGGCACAACTATTAATACAACTTCTAGTACCTTTTTTGAAAGTTAACAAACTGCTAGCACCCCAAATACTAGAGCTAGCATTCAATAATGTATTTTTTTCTATCGAACACGTTTTAACTTGATAACCATTTTGAGTAAGCGTTGGCAATGTAATTACACTATTAACAGATGCGTAGATAGTTCCACTTATAGGATCAGCATCACAAATTTCATTACCATTTATTTTGCCATCACCACAATAACCGGTAGCAGCAACATTTATCGTATTTTGGCAGTCTACTGCGCAATAAGTACAAGATTTGTTGTACCCAGCCACACAAGCAATGCCGTTTTTTGCACTACCTTGATCGCAGGCTTCGTTAGCTTCTACAATGCCATTACCACATTTTGTTTCGACAGAAACGGCTATCTGTGCTGGTGTTGTGGAGCAAAACCATCCATCATTTGGTAAGGGTTGTATTTTCTTACAACTAGCACTACAAAATTGGGTACCACTTAAAGTAGAAGTAACACAACCAACAACATTGCCGTCACATTCTTCGCCGAATTCACTTTGTACTATACCATCACCACAGTATGGACCATAGGATTGACAGTCAAAATTACAGGAATTTGTTTTCAATAAATCATATTTTATTTGTTTGCTATCAGGATCACATACTTCGTAAACTGGGTCGCTGACCCCATCCCCACACCACCCAACGGTACTAGTAGTAAATTGACAGCCAATGCGGCAATGATTATATTTACCGTTTAACGCGCCATCATCACACACTTCGCCAGCTTCCAGGATGCCGTTACCGCATTTACTTAAAGTAGAACAATTTACAGTTTGCAACGCACCCCACTGACAATTGGCATTACAAGTATGTGATTGGATTTGAGCCTGTGAAATTCCACACTGACCAATATATTCCACTTTTCCTGGCCCATCGCAAGCTTCACCGGGATTTAATTTACCATCACCGCAACGTCCACCTTGTACAGTAGAAATTTCTTCGGTGGATAAACAAATACTATTATTATCATTATGCCCACCAATTTTAAATTTACTAGCGCTGTCTTTTAATAAATTAGTTATAAAATTATAGCTAAATCTCCGATCGGCAGTACTCCAACCAGTTAAACTATCATGTATTACACACTTCTCTCCTACAATTGGACAATTGCTATCAACTAAACAAAATTTATTTGTAGAAGAAGAACAGCTTCCCGATACGCCTAATCGATTAATTGGGTCAGCTGGTAAAGCAAAACCGGCAGCCGTGCCTAAATTACTCCAAGATGGCCAGGTGCTGATAGTTTGACCAGACAAATATGTCCCTTCTTTTAATTCTGGAAATTGGTCGTTGTTTTTTAAGGCCGCTTGATTTAGCCCCACCACAATTTCTCCCCAATCACGCAGACGTTTATAATTACGTTTTAATTTATCGGTTTGTACTGAACAAATTTTCCCAGCCGGACAATCAAAATCACTTTGACATTTTACAGTTTGCTCTGGATTATCTACATTAGCACCACAATAACCGTAATTAGTTAAATTAATATTAAATTTTAAATTACCCATTATTTGTTCCAAAACTTTGCGAGTTTCTGGTTTGGCATCGGCATTAATACTAAATAAATAAATATTGCTATAAAGACTGTTGTTATACCAGTTTAGTGCATCAACATAAATATTATTACCATCGGTAATAGCATCATAACCATTAATTTTAATTGCCTGGGTTTGACCACCAAATCCCTGACCACCGAAAGTTTGGCTGTTCTGATACCAATCTTTTACAGTTAGTTGGGTTGGGTTAGAAAATATTTGAATACCAAGCGCATCGGCATTTTTGTTGTTGGTTAAAAGGAAGCGTTTTAAACCACTACCCATATTACTACAACTTTGGGATACTGTTGAAACAGTATGACTGTGATAAAAAGGCTTGTCTAAATCTGTAACTGATACACAGCTATACACAGAACCACTATATTTGGCTTGACAATCATCATCACTGTTGCAATTTAAATAATCAGATGCTCCGCCAGCAATATTATTAAGACTAGTTACTGGCACATCTGTTTTAATACAAATTTTACGACCATAAACGGCGCCCTTATAACGTACTTGATAATAATCATTATCAATTTTATACCAATCCATACAATCTCCACTGTTACCACAACTATTTTGAGTAATACTACATTTGCCATTGCCAACAGTAGTTTGCACTACTGGACGCAAATATGGCAAATCGTCATACGTACCAACACCACCATTATCCGCACAATAATAGGTAGAGAAATTAAAATAACCACTACCAGCTGGGGCTTGTGGGATACTACTACCATCAAAAATATTAGTATTTAGGTTAAAGCCATCGTTATTTCCTGTTTTATCTTCATAAGGAAAAATTCCACCCGTAGCTGGTGGCCATGGATTTTCGCATAAGAAAACTATAAAATGAGATTTGCCTGTGGCTACCAAACCATCTTGGGTAGTATACATATTGGCAGTCATACTAGCAGCCGCGCGTACATCAATTTCGCCATTACGATTCAGCGCAGTAATTAAATTGGTGTTAGCTGTAGTTGAAGGTACATTAACTACTGCATTATCTTGTGGTGCCCAAACAAAATTCCAGGCGTAAAAATTCGGAATCGATTGAATAATCGCACCGTTACTCGTTTTTGCTTCGGCGGTTAAAACTGTATTGGCACCAGCAGTGCTAAAAAATACATTAGCTGGCGTAACATTAACTTTATCAATTTCACAAATTTTATCTCCAGTAATAAATTTCCAACTAATCGCTTTGCCAGGTGTATTATCGCCAATACTTACGCCAGATTTATCACGTAAACCATTTTTTAAAATTATTGCATAATCGGTTGAAGTAGCCAATGGCGCAGACAAACGCACGTTTAAACGACTAACAGTAGTAGAAATATCGGTTATTTCAGCTGTGCCCAAATCTTTGCCAGCACACCATTTGGTTGGACTACCGGCGGCAACATTAGATACAAATAACTGACGAAACCATCCAAACAAACGATCGTACCATTTGCTATCTTTTATTTCTGCCTGTGCAATTAAACTAGTTACCTCTTCGTTTGTGTCGCAATTACCGCTTACAATTCCACGGGCAATTACAAAATTACCTTGCAAAGTATTTTTATCCATTGGTTTGTCAAATTCGACTTGAATTTCGGTGTTAGGACAAATATTAGTTTTTACAGTTGAAGTACTACCAGGATAAACACTAGTTAAATGCGGTTTAATATAGCAACAAGAATCATAACCCACACCCGTAGTAGCATCAAAAGAAGTGGCGCACTGGCTATCGGTTTCGTAGCCACAAGAAATAACAAACTTACCAGTACCCATTTTACTAGTTACGATTGCGTTAATATCCGAAGATTGTTCTGTAATTTTTTGTACTCCCCCGCCAGCCAAACCAACACCGGTAACCAATACCCAAGGATCAACTAAAGTATGTTTAACAGTAAAATTACTAGTGTTATCGCAGAAGCTGGATTCACCAGTATCAACAAAACCATCACCACAAACAGATGGGGTAGTATATAATAAGGAAGAGCCTAACAATTTACCATCAGAACTGCAACCAGCCGTATTCGGCGTACATTGTTCTTTTAACAGACAGCGTTCATCACAACGCGTACTATCCCACCCATTATCAGGATCATCACACCCTGGATCTTCATCTGGATTAACCACCCTATCGCCACACTGGCTGTACGCCAAAGCACAGGCGGTATTATAGGCAGTTTGATCAAAACCGCCAAAAGTAGGTCGATTATCACTACACCATTTAGTAGACAACCTAGTGCCACGGTGCAAACATTGTGGTGAACAACCAGCAGCAGATAGTGGATTGACAGAAGAAGCAACAATACCTAAATCACAATCTTCACCAGCGCCAATTTCTCCACTACCACAAATAGAATTATTAATATTGGTCGACTCGGTTTTTGTTTTAGAACCAGTGTGTAAACAATTATTTGTACAACCCAAACGAAGTGAAGTGGTAGGGCTACGTGGATCACACTCTTCACCACGAGTAGACGAAACAAAACCATCACCACACAAACCTAAATCGCTGGTACTAATATTTGGTGCAGTACTGCTATTTCCTAAAAATAAACAATTCAAACCACAGCGTGAAACTACGCTTGGTCCGCCTATTGGGTCGCAATCTTCTCCGGCTTCCACTACTCCATTACCACAAACCCGTAAATTATTGGTTACTGACCCAGCTGGTACATCCGCCCCTTTACGCACACATTTATTAGTACAAAAACTGTTATAACCTTGGGTAGTAAATTTGCTTACAGTAGCTACTCCGGTATTAGAAGAAACCCAGTCCCAATTATAACTCCACGCATCTAATCGCTGACCGTTTGGATCACAAGTATCACCGGCACTATAAGGAGTGGCTGTATAAATTGCTTTGCTATTTAAACTACGGGCGTTAAAAACTGGTGGCAACACTTCTACTCTATTAACCGTACAAGCTTCTTTTTTAGTTCTAAAACGCCATTCGTATAATTCATTAAATGGTTTACTAAAAGAGGCTGGGTTATTGTACTGTGCCGCCGACCATAAGAAATTAGTCATAACACCTGCTGTACGTGGAATTGGCGTAACTGATGTACCAGATAATTCTACTTTGTATAAAGTATTAGTAGCTAAACTTGAACTAAGAACGATTCTCAATTTAGCATTATTGTTGGCAGGATAAGTTTCGATACGATTTATACTTTCTAAAATAGTACTACTACAATTTTCGTCTTCACAACGATATAATCGCACTGGCCCAGCTTCGGTAAGTACGTTCAGATTTTTATCTGACATTGTAATATTAAATTCCACACCAATTTCGGCATTGGTACATGCTTCTAAACAATCTGGCCAATGACTAAGTACTTTTGGTTTGGACAAATCAATCGTAAGTGGGCTGTTGCCATAATAATTTGCGCCAGAAACAGGATCAAAAGCTCTTGCTCGAATAATTGCAGAATCGTTTGATAAAACACCTACTGTATTTTGTAATGAAGAAAATTTAGCTGATAAATTATCAGCCGAAACGCTGTATAACTCAGCATAACCAACACTAGGAGAACCCCAAGCAAAATTAAAGTAATCGATATTCATGGCTATACACTTCTCATCACTCAAACCTTGTGCTCTATAATCCAAATCATAAACCGAACCAATAATATGTTGTTTCATTGGCGACTCCAAATAACTGGTCCAAAAAGAATAAGGAGTAATTATTAACCCACTTAACTTGCAATTTTTTGCACCAGTTTGAAATACAAAACAATAAGCAGAATCAACATCATCCGCACAAGGATTATCGGTTGATAAATATGAGGTTAAACTACCAGAACCATTATAAATAGTTTTTTTCAAAACTATTTGATACCAAGCATTATCTTTCCACAGACCACTGTTATAGGTAGTGTTTGGCCGCAAAGATACATACTGTCCAATTCCACCAGCCGAACCTTGGGCAGCTAATAAATTATAACTAGTGGGAGTTAAAGTAACTATTTCACCGGGATTAATACATTCATTTTTAACCACACTACTACATTCACGTACAACTATACTACTGTTATTAACACTAGACTGCGTTAGTGGAGTAGTAAACTCAATAATACCTAAAGCTTGGCGACAAGCTGCGTTGCCAACGTCATTCCCCCATTTTGTACTAGGCGACGGTGTGGGCAATCTTAAAATCCCACCAGCTAATTTGGTATCACACCATTCTACTACATGTGGAGTTTCGGGTATATCACGAGTACTAAACCGCCAAATATAACCTGCACTAAAAATTTCGCCTTCACATCTTTCTGTTTTTGGCCGGCATATACCAGCGTCAGCACCTACAACACAACATCTTTTGTTTATTGAATCACTACAGATATTCCCCGCTTCAATACAATTTTGAACTTTAAAATTTAGACCATTACTCAATTTTTTATCCACTGGACGATAAACTACTACTGGGCCTGTTTCGGTAGCAGCTGGAATAGTAGCGGTAATTTCATTTTGATTATTTACTGTAGCAACAGCCAATACTCGGCCATTAATAGCTGTAGACGAAGCCCCGTTTTTCCAAAAATATACACTAGTAATATAATTACCGACTACTTCTGGATTAGCAGACATAAGAAGAGAAGAAACCGTAAAGTAATCCCCAAACATTTTAATTGTTTTGCCTCGCAAATTAGTAACCGGGCCATTATCTGGATCAAGTTTGCATAATCCTGGAGCTGGCGCACCAAGTTCTATTTTAAAATTAGTTCCAAGAGCACTAACATCACCAGACTTGGTGTATACTTGCACTGTATAACTACCTAAAGGTGTTGTTAAAGCACTTGGCGCCTTAACAATAATTTGATTATCCTGCCAATAATCAGTACGGGTACACTGCGGTGGAAAATTAAATTCACCCATTATCGCATCACCAGCACCATTTAATTTAAATCGCACCTGACCAATACCATCAGCGCCATTACCAAAATTCTTACCAGTAATAGTAATATATTCTCCGCGCGCACCATGATCTGGACTAACTCCTAAAATTACTGGTCCGGTAGTATTTTCATCTACTCCAGTAACATTAAATTGGATACTATTACTTTCAATATTATCTTTTAATACTTTTAAACCAACTGCCCCAGATTCTAAATTTGGCACAATTGCCTGAATTTCTGTATTTGCCCACGATTCAGCTCGGGCATTTAATAAACCAAATTTTACCTGACCAGAAGTAATATTGGTTGGTAAATTACTACCGCTTATCTTTACACTTTGTCCTGGTGAACCCAGCGCCGGTATTACTCCACATATCCCAGGACGAACTAAATTATTAACTTCAAAATCTAAAATTCTCGGCCCCCAATCATCATTTGTAGTATCACTAAATTGCCAACGATTACGGTTGGCATCTGTAATTACTGCTGTTTGAATCTTGATCGGACCACTTCCGGCCCCGACTGGCACCAAAGCCAAAATTTGATTATTTTTCCAATTATCAAAACTTCGACCGCAACTTACTAATTGTGCTTCTATCCAATCAATTGCTTGGTAATTTAATGGTTTTAATTCAGCATTATCTACAAAAATATCGCTGCTTGTAACAAACGGTTTAAAACCCCAAATATATTCTACGCCAGCGGCTTTGGGGGCGCTTATAGTTTGTGCATATTGTGCATAATCTGCATTTACTCCAAAAAATTTAAAATGACTATTATCAGTTAACACTGGTAAAGGCATGTCTCCACCAACGAATTCTTCCCAATTATTATTACTAAAATTCCAAAAATAATATTTACCAGTATAATCAAAAGTACGAATAAACAAGAATAATTTTCCACCTTTATCGCCTAACAAACCACTACGTGCATAAACCGAACCAGTAAGCGGAGACTTGGTAATATCTAAACTTGTAATAAATTGATTAAAGTAAACATAGTCATTATCAGTAACTGTTCCGCTTGAAGCACGGAACAAGCGTGCTGATTTAGCACCATCTTTAGCTGTACT
>LBTN01000034.1 GCA_000992085.1 Candidatus Magasanikbacteria bacterium GW2011_GWA2_37_8
AAACAGTCCATTTTAGCGACTGTTAGATAAGGCCGATTAAGCACAGGTATGACATTTCTATTTTGCCGGCCGGTATGACATTTCTATTTAGCCTTTACACACCTAAACTAGCCATTGACGGTTTTTGCAAAAAAAGGTATTATATACACAAGCATCAAGCTTAAGTTTTATTCTTAACGCAACACTTATGCCAAGGGCAATCAACCCGGCTTTGCTGAAACCAATGACTGTTTCAGCCGATTTAGAAAAAGTGGTGGGCAAGGGCCCAATGCCACGTTCTCAAGTTGTTAAAAAACTTTGGGAATACATCAAGAAAAATAATTTACAAAATCCAGCCAACAAAAGAAACATCTTCGCAGATGAAAACCTAAAACCAATTTTTGGCAAGGACGAAGTAAATATGTTTGAAATGACCAAATTGGTCTCCAAACACTTAAGCTAAGACAAAACAAAAAACCCCACATCTTCTAACGTGGGGTTTTTTAATACTCAATTATTGTTTTAAATACATATTCCCCAACCAATACAAACCTGCCAAAAACAAGAAATCAATATGCCAATGCTTAAGCAAATACAAAAGGTAAAGAATTAAAATTAAAGGATAAGCCAAAATTATTAAGGGGTTGCGTTTAACCCGATGATTGGCTAAATTAAACAAAGCCTTAGCATCTTGATCGGAAGGGATGGCGTGTAAACCAATCGCTATACCCAACCACAAAAAAACAAATGGCTGCCAACGATTATACGGTAACACAAACTGCGAAAAACAAAATAAAGCTAGGAGCGAATTGATTAAAAGAGGGCCAATCGAAATTAAAAACCCTTGATAAAACTTTTGTGGCTCATCATGCACAACATAGCCAGCTGTTTGACCAAAACCAAATAGTTTTATTTTATGCACCCGTACACCCGCAAACAAACAAAAAAGTGCGTGAGCCAATTCGTGTACGACTACGCCTGGCGCGGTAACAAGTTCGTAGAAATAATATAAAAACATATCCAAAATAAAAAGGCTAAATCATTTTTAAAATAAGGCACATCTACTAAACCATGTATTACAAAAACTACTAACGTGGCTAAAATTGTCGCCCCCCAAATTTTATCTTTTTTTAACATCCGCCAACCGCTAATCAACCAACAAAATAACAAACCAGTAAAAACTACTATTCCTAGTAAACCAATTTCCGACCAAAAATTTAAAAATATATTATGTGGATAAATTAAGCGTTCCATTTCTTTTGGATGAAATTGTGGCTTTTGCACCTGAACAAAAAACTGGCGAATCCCTGCACCAAAAATAAAATTCTGGGGCGAGGCAGTTAAATATGTGGTTGTATAACTCCAAAGCTTTAAACGATTCTGTCCACCCACATCTTGAAACATCACTGCAGAACGCAAACTTGGTAAAGTTAAAATTAATACTATTCCTACCGCCACTGCCCCAATTGCAGTTTTTTTATAACCAACCAAACCCAAAAATATTATCAACCCTACTGCCAATGCCACAAAGGCTCCTTGCGAAAAAGATAACCCAATTGCCGCCACACACAATAACAATATAACGATATAATAATATAACAATTTGTTCTTAAGGAGTAAGGAGTAAGGAGTAAGGAGTAATTGAGAAAAAACCAAAAATATTATCGGCGCAATAAACAGCCCAACCGCATTTGGTGTGGTAAAAAAAGAAGTAGATCTGCCAAACAAATTATCATTCCATAAACTGGGCGCATACAAAATCGGCCAAAATCTTTGGAAAATTGCTACCAAACTAATACTAATAGTAGACAGCCCCAAAAACCAAATTAAATCTTTTTGTAAATATTTTGCTCGCCCAATTAACATTACAAACAAAACCATTGGTTCCAAAAAATATGCTCGCCATTCCCCTGCCCCCGCCCACCAATTTGACCCAACAAATATACTAACTACCGAAGCCGCAAAAAACAAGTTAAAAAATATTCCTAACCACTTTTTTTCTGTAAAAAATTTCTTAATTTCTAACCAATCTGTTTTAAAGTATTTTATTAACCACACTAAAAACAAAACACCAAATTCCAATTCAAGTAAGGTGGATGGTAGTGGTCCAATTTTAAGCCTTATCAAATATGTTGGCAAAGAAATAATAAAAAACCCCAAGGCCATTTTCCAATTACGCCAAGCCAAGAAAAAAAAGAAAAAAAGATAAACTAGAAACAAATATAACACATGTATTAAATACTAGCCGTGTTTGATTGTCTTTTTGCGGGTTGTACGCCCAAGGCGTACCCTTTCGCTCTCGCGAGCGAAAAAAGCGAAAAGATAATCAAACACGGCGACCTTTTTTTAAATTATTAAAAAATAATCAACCGGGTTTGGCTACCCTCGAGCGGGTTGTGCCCCGCAGGGCACCCTTTCGCCCTCGCGGGCGAAAAAAGCGAGGGGGTGGTCAAACCCGGTTACTCTTCTTTAGTTCATTAAACCTTATTATATGATACGCAATAAACTCATTTTCAATCGTACCATCTAACGCCATTTTTACCGCCTTTTTTAATGGCGTTGGCACTACTTCAATTTCAAATTCTTCGTCACCTTGTTTTTTAGAAACAAACAAATCTTCGGCCACATAAACATGTACATGCCACAAAATAAAATTACTACCCGACGGTCGACGAAAAATCTTTTTCCATTTTTTGGCATTATAACCAACTTCTTCTTGCAATTCACGCTTGGCTGCAGTCAAAGGTTTTTCACCTTTGTTCACGCTGCCCGCTGGCAAAAACCATTCGTATTTTTTATCTTCATAACGATACTCACGAATCAAAAGCAATCTTCCTTTTTCATCAAACGGCAACATCGTCACCGAATCCGGCCGCAAACAATATTCAAAAATCTTTTTCTTACCATTAGAAAAAACCAGCTCGCGTTGTTTTATCTGCAAAAAATCCCCGTCATACACGGTTTTCAATTCACCTATTTTGTATTTTATTTTACTTTTCATAACACCCCTATTTTATCCTACTTTACCTTTTTTTTCAATCGAATATTGACGAAAACCAATTTTTATGCCAAAATTCAAGTTAGTGACAAACTTCGGAGGGCTATTATGCCCAAAGGGCGGCTTATTCCTGCTCAATTCTCAGTAGAAGTAAGAGACGATAGGGCGTACATCAGCATCGAAAGCGGTGGCGAAAGCGTCACCTTCCGCGTGCCGATGGAAGACGAACCGCGCCTGCTTCTCTTCTACATGCGCCTGAAACAGGCGACGAGCATGGGTATCACTCCTACGGAAATGGACAAACACCCTTAGCCCCCCTCCCACAGGTTCGGTCGCGCATTTCTTGCGCATCAATCGAACCTGTAACAATCTACAGTCCTGACACCGAACCCTCTATAGCAATAAATAAATTTATTTTTGTAGAGGTGCCAGAACTAAAAAAATAAATCCCACTGCATTGCTGCGATGGGATTTTTATTACATACAAAATTTTATCTGTTACTTATTACTTTTATCACTTGCTAATTGTTAATTTTTCCTTATTCCTTACTCTTTATTCCTTTCAATACCTATACATCTCACTTTTATACGGCCCTTCTTCTTTTATTCCCAAATATCCTGCCTGCGCTTTGGTAAGCTTAGTTAACTTTACACCAATTTTATTCAAATGCAATCTTGCCACTTCTTCGTCCAAATATTTTGGTAATAAATAAACTCCGGGTAAATATTTGTCTTTATTTTTCCACAAATCCAACTGTGCCAAAACCTGATTACTAAAACTATTACTCATTACAAAACTTGGGTGCCCTGTGGCACAACCCAAATTCATCAGTCGCCCTTCGGCCAATAAATAAATTTCTTTACCTTTACCAAAAATATATTTATCTACTTGCGGTTTGATGTTTACTTTTTTTACACCTTTGGCCTTATTTAATTTTTCTACTTCAATTTCATTATCAAAATGTCCGATGTTGCACACAATTGCCTGATCTTTCATTTTTTGCATATGTTCTAATCGAATCACTTGCAAATTACCCGTAGCAGTAACATATATATCAGCAATACCCAAAGTATCTTCCACAGTTTTTACTTCATAACCTTCCATGGCTGCCTGCAATGCACAAATTGGGTCCACTTCGGTTACAACCACTCGTGCCCCTTGACCACGCAAAGCCTGTGCACAGCCCTTGCCCACATCGCCATAACCACACACTACAACCACCTTACCACCAAGCATTACATCCATCGCCCGATTTAAACCATCAATAATAGAATGGCGACAGCCATAGGTATTATCAAATCCAGACTTAGTTACCGAATCATTAACATTAATGGCTGGGAATAACAACTGATTCTTTTTAGCCATTTGATACAAACGATGCACGCCAGTAGTTGTTTCTTCCGACACACCTTTTACTTTTTTTGCTACATCTATCCAACGTTTAAAATTTTTCTTATACTCGCTTTTTAAAATTTTCATTAATTCACGAAAGTCTTCTCCTTCTGCACTATAATTTTTGGCTAATAATTTTGGATTTTGTTCTACTTCTACGCCTTTATGAATCATTAAGGTTGCATCGCCACCGTCATCAACAATCAAATCTGGCCCTATGCCATTACCAAAATTTAAAGTTTGCTCTGTACACCACCAATAATCTTCCAATGATTCCCCTTTCCAAGCAAACACTGGCACGCCAGCCTTTGCGATCGCAGCAGCCGCGTGATCTTGGGTAGAAAAAATATTACAAGAAGCCCAGCGCACTTTGGCGCCAAGTGCGACCAGGGTTTCTATTAAAACCGCAGTCTGGATAGTCATATGAAGTGACCCAGCAATCTTAACGCCACGCAAAGGTTTTTGCTTCGCATATTTCTCCCGAATCGCCATTAACCCCGGCATTTCTTTTTCCGCAATTTCAATTTCTTTTCTACCCCACTCGGCTAATTTAATATCTTTAATTTTATAGTCCATATATTAAAATTTTATTTCTTCATTAAAAGTTTTTTTATAACGTTCCCTAAATTCTTCTTTAGTAAAATTATGTTCTTGTGTACCAAAAGTTTCAATTGCATAGCTAGCCGCTACTGCACCCATCTGACCACAAGTTTTCCAATCAAAACCTTTTTCATAACCAAAAAAGAAACCAGCCCGATAGGCATCGCCTGCACCAGTCGGGTCATCAAACGATAGTGGCGGGCAAATTCCTACTTCAATTTGTTCGCCATCGGCAGTTGCGATCACCGATCCACGTTCACCTAGTGTAGTAATTAAAACTTTGGTATTTTTTAATAATTCTTCAGCATCCCAACCAGTTTTAGTTTGTAACATTTTTATTTCATAATCATTACCAATTACAAAATATGCCTGATTAATCATTTTCTTTAATTCAATTTCCGAAAAAGCAGTCATTTGTTGCCCTGGGTCAAACACAGCTTTAATACCCAGTTCCGCACATTCTTTCAAATGTTGCGCCATTACTTCTTTGTGAGTAGGGCTTATTAACGCCACTGCTAATTCGTTACCCAAATTACGTACTGAAATATTTTTTGCCAAATCTAGCGGGCCGTTATAAAAAGCAGTAATTTGATTATCATCGGCATCGGTTGTAATGTAGGCAGAAGCGGTTAATTGTTTGTCGTCGGTTAAAATATTTTTAGCATCAATACCACACAAGCGTAAATAATCTACATAGTCTTTGCCATCTTTACCAACCGCCGACACTACCACCGGTTCCCCACCTAACATTTTTAAAGTAAAAGCAATATTACCAGCCGTTCCTCCCCAACTGCGTTCCAACTTATCAACCATAAAACAGACATTCAAAATATGAATCTGCTCTGGCATAATATGATTTTTAAAACTATCCGGAAAATTCATGATATGGTCGTAAACCAACGAACCAGAAACGAGAATGGACATATAATTAAAATTACAATTTACCTTAACATTTTATCAAAAAAATCCTCTCCTGTCTATTGGTTGATTTTAAAGTAGAATTACTCTATAATATCTCTAAATTGATACTTAAATTCTTTATTTGAGATATGAAAAATAAAATTTTTATTGGAGCATTAGCAGTAGCTTTTGCCGCCCTGCTTTGGAGCCTAGACGGCACATTTTTACGTCCTCAGCTTTTTGCTCTACCTTCTACCTTGTTAGTTTTGTTAGAACACACCTTGGGCTTTGTCGTGCTTGCTCCATTTCTTTGGATTTTTCGCGCTCTGGAAACTGTTAATTTGTCTTCATCCGAAAGTTCATCCATGCCGAGAATGTTGATGATATCCTGCAGGTCTTTGTAGGATTGTAAAATCTGTTTCACCTGCTTCGCGACGGCGTAATGTTCGGCGCTCAGGATTAATGGATCCATTATACGCGACGTTGAATCGAGCGGATCAACGGCGGGATAAATGCCGAGTTCCGAAATCTGACGGCTTAACACAGTGGTTGCGTCAAGGTGTGAGAATGTTGTGGCCGGCGCCGGATCGGTCAGATCGTCCGCAGGAACATAGATTGCCTGCACGGATGTGATCGAGCCCTTATTCGTCGATGTGATACGTTCCTGCAGCGCGCCCATTTCCGTTG
>LBTN01000035.1 GCA_000992085.1 Candidatus Magasanikbacteria bacterium GW2011_GWA2_37_8
TAGTGATTGTGGTAATACTTGCGAGGTTCCTTTTAAACCAACCGGAGCACGTCCAGTATTCTGCAGTAATTGTTTCAAAAAAGAAGAAAATGGCGGTGATAGCCGATCAAGTTTTGACAGCCGACCAGCTAGATTTAATAGTGATAGAAGCGAAAGGCCAAGTTTTGGCGGTGACAGACAACTACACGATGCTATTTGTGCAAAATGTGGTGAAAATTGCCAAGTACCTTTTAAACCTAACGATAGCAAGCCAGTATATTGCAGTAATTGTTTTGACAAGGGTGCTAAGGGTGGCCAAAGCAGCGAGCAATTAGATACTATTAATGCTAAATTAGATCTTATTATCAAAGCTATGGGTTTGGGCTCTGTTTCAACAAAAGAAAAGGTTGAAAAAAAATCAGAACCAGAAGCTAAAAAAGAAGTAGCTGCTCCCAAAAAAGAAAAAACTAAAGCCAAAGCTAAGGTTGCTTCTAAAAAAGTGTCAGCTAAAAAGAAAAAGTAGTAGACTGTTTTAAAGGCAGGTTTGCTAGAATATCAATAAATTAAAATAATGGCTTAACCAAGCCATTATTTTTTTGTATTTTTAAATTATGGTTAAATTAGGTATTTTACATATTAATTAGGCGGTGATATAATATAATTATAGATTTTCAAAAATTTATTGTGTGTAAATTATTAATTTAATTATTATTTATTATGTCTAAAATTATGCCACACTCTGTTTTTGATAATATAAAATTAGGTGATCATATTTGTTCTATCTATCAAAATAAGGAGCAGCAATTTACCCCGCTTATTCCGTTTTTTAAAAAGGGATTGGCAAATAATATGCAATGTGTCTATATTATAGATGAAAATTCGCAAGAAGATTTAATTTCCGAATTTGAAAACAATGGAATTAAAATTACGGATTTTATTAAAACAGGACAATTTGTATTATTAACTAAGCGTGAAACATATTTAAAATGGGACACGTTTAATCCAGATAAAATGATTGATTTAATAAAGAATTTTGAAAAGACTGCCATCGAAGCGAACTATTCTGGTGTATTTGGATCTGGAGAAATGACTTGGCAATTAGGAAATGGCCAAATAACGGATAGCGGAAAATTAATTCAATACGAGGCAAAATTAGATGATTTTATTCCTAATAGTAAAGTAGCAATTATTTGTCAGTATAATGAAAACAGATTTAGACCAGAGGTTTTAACTGGCGTTCTTCATACCCACCCTTGGATTATTCTGTATGGAAAAATTTATGAAAATAAATATTTTTATCGTCCTGCGCAATATACTACCAAAGAACAAGTTGCTTCACTAGTAGATTCGTATAAATTGATGTTAGGCGAAATATTGCATGACGCAAAAAAATAGTAATTATATCATTTTTGATTTTTCAACAATATCGTATTATTATTAATTCTTTCAAAAAAGATATGTTTTCAGGAATTGTAGAAGCAATGTCTAGAATAGAAAAAAAGGAGAAAAAAAATGGTAGCTTATTTTTAACAATTAAAAAACCAAAGGGTTGGCGGTTATCTCCGGGAAATTCGATTTGCTCTGATGGCGCTTGTTTGACAGTTAAAAAAGTTGGTCAGAGCAATTATGTTACAGAGCTGATGCCAGAAACGCTAGATAAGACCTATTTTGATTTGGTGGATTATAAATGTATCAATCTAGAAAGATCATTAAAATTAAATAGTGTTCTAGATGGGCATTTGGTAACTGGGCATGTCGATGTTGTTGGTAAAATAGCCAAGATAGAACAGCAGGGAAATTCAAAAGTTTATAAGATTAGTTTTCCTAAAAAATTTACCAAGTATGTAGTAGAAAAAGGTTCGATTGCGGTTGATGGAATTAGTTTAACAGTAGTAAAGGTGGGGGCAAATTACTTTACAATTTCGTTAGTGGATTTTACTTTACAAAATACTACGATTGGCCAAAAGCAAGTAGGGGATTTTGTTCATTTAGAATTTGATATATTAGCAAAATATTTAGAAAAGTTAACACGTCAATAATTTTATTTTAAATAAAAAGGTAGGCAAAACCTATGAAAAATAACGAATATAATTTTGAGCCATTCGACGCCTCTAAATACAGAGTTGGTATTGTTTGCGCAAGATTTAATAACGAATTTACAGATAAAATTTTAGATAGCGCAGTATCCGAATTAAAAAAGTATAAAATTTCAGCAGATAAAATTGACATTAAATATGTTGCTGGTAGCGTAGAAATTCTGATTGTATTACAAAAATTAGCCAAAACAAAAAAGTACAACTGTTTGTTGGCGGTTGGTGCGGTAATTCGTGGTCAAACAGATCATTATGGTTATGTTTGTAAAATTGTTTGCGAAGGTGTTTTACGGGTGATGCTAGATTATTCTTTGCCTATTGGCTTTGCGGTTTTAACAGTACAAAATAAAAAATTAGCCAAATCCAGGATTTCTATTGGTGCCCAAGCAGTAACAGCAACCATGCAAAATATTAATATTTTAGGTAAATAAATATCCTTTAGGTTTTAAATTGACAAAAATCGCCAGATCTGGCGATTTTTGTTATAATTACCACTCGATTAAGAAAGTAATCTATTTTTATGAATCAAAGTATAAAGGATTTATTGGTAAAAATTAACGATCTTAACAAGCAACTATCAAGTAAATATAATCAGTTGGCAGTTAAGCATGGTTTTTCTCTTGTTGGTAAAAAAATAGTTTTTTTGCAGGAATTTCGTAAAAGAAATAAGGGTTTTAAAATTCCTACTTGGAAATATTTTGTTCCTAAAAATATTAGGCATCTATTATCAATGCCTTTTATCTATCTAATGGTTGTACCGGTGATAATTTTAGATATTTTTATTACAATTTATCATCTTGTAGTTTTTTCGCTTTATCATATACCCAAGGTTAAACGTAGTGATTTTATTGTTTACGATCGTAAATTTTTGGATTATTTAAATGTAATTCAAAAAATTCATTGTTTGTATTGTTCGTATGCAAATGGTTTATTTGCTTATGCTGTAGAAGTGGCTGGGCGTACCGAAAGGTATTGGTGCCCTATTAAAGCAGCACATAAACCCAAATTTAATCATGGTTGGTACAGTGAATTTGCAGATTACGGCAATCCAAAAGAATGGGATGAAAAATTTAACGATGAAACAGCCTTTGATAATATTGAAAAAAGGTGTAATATATAATAGTAAATTTAGTTTATTTAAAATTTTATTTTTTAAATATTTATATATGGAACATACTAACATAAAAAGCACGCCTAAAGATGTTTTTTTGCATCTTTTTAACATCGTAACATTTTATTTAAGTGTAATTGGTTTTATTACGCTTTACGTTCAATATATTAATGCTACTTTTCCAGATATATTAAATTATTATTTTAGTGGCATTGCTGGTGGCGTACGTTGGGCTACGTCTGTTTTGTTGATTTCTGTCCCGTCTTATTTATTAACCACTTGGATGTTAGAAAAAGATTTAAAAGTTACTCCAGAAAAAAGAGAGTTAAAATTACGCAAATGGTTAACATATTTTACGCTTTTTATTTCTGCTGTTACTATTATTGTTGATTTAATGGTTTTTGTTTATAATTTTTTAGACGGTGGATTAACGATGCGGTTTTTTCTAAAGGTATTAGTTGTATTATTAGTAGCAACAGCGGTGTTTGGCTATTATTTATGGGAATTAAAACGTACTAGCAAAAAAACAAAAATTCCTTTTATTCTTACTATTGTGGTTTTGGTAGTAGTGCTAGCCAGTATCGTTATGGGGTTTTTTATCGTAGGTACTCCCAAAGATCAGCGTAATCGTCGTTTTGACGAACAAAGAATAAGCGATTTACAAATTATACAAAATCAGGTGGTGGATTATTGGGTGAAAAAAAATACCTTGCCAAAAAATTTAATTGATTTGCAAGATAATATTTCTGGTTTTATTGTGCCAAATGATCCAGATAGTAAAATTACCTACGAATATAATATTGTTAGCCCTTTAGCGTTTGAATTATGTGCTAATTTTGTTACTTCTGATTCTGATTTTAATACCGAAGCTTCTCCCAAGTTTGCTGTGCCATATGATGGTGTGTATAAACAAAACTGGAGTCATGCTATAGGGCGCACTTGTTTTAGTAGAATTATTGATCCAGATTTATATAAAGATTATAAAGCTGGTATAGCGCCGGTGGTAGCAAGATAAAATCTTTGCTACTCAATCTTTAAAATTTTGTATTCTGCTTCTTTATTAGCGAGTGATATTTTTATTACTTCGTTAATTTTGTGTCCGATCAGCGCACTGCCAATAGGTGAGTTATACGAGATGACACCTTTTTGAGGGTTGGTTTCGGTAGAGCCAAGAATCTGATAAGTTTTTTGGTTTTTGCCATCGTTAATCGTTACTTTGTTCCCCAATTGAACTTGGTTAGTTTGTTTTTGGGGTTTAATAATTTCGGCGTTATTTATTTGGTGTTCCAAATTCATAATGCTATTATTTATTCCACGTAATTTCCCTTTGGCCAGTTGGTACTCGACATTTTCCGAAAAATCACCCAATTCTGCTAATCGGCTTACTTCGGCCATAGCTTGGGGTTTTATTTTTTTTAATTTTTTTAATTTTTTTTCAAGTTCTCTAAATTTATCCTCGGTAACAAGAGGGTCGGGTTTAAGGTTGGTATATTTTCCAGGTTTACGATAGGGAATACGCATATTATTTTTTATATTCTTTACCAAACCATTGTACCAGATATATGGTTTAAATCAAAATTTAGTGGTTGATAAAAAATATTTTTTGTGTTATAATTAATCATATATTAATCTTTTCTAACATGTTTGTTGCTATCTTTTTGGTTATTATTAGTTTGGCAGTACTTATTGCTGGCGCCGAAACATTAGTTCGCGGTTCGGCCTCTATCGCCAAAAAAGCTGGAATTTCACCTTTGGTAATTGGTTTAACAGTAGTGGCGTTCGGTACCTCTGCACCAGAGTTAGTGGTAAATCTAATCTCTGCTTTTAAGGGTTCGGCCGACATTGCTATCGGCAATGTCGTGGGTAGTAATATTGCCAACATTTTGTTGATACTAGGTGTTGCCACAATTGTTTATCCGCTTTCTGTTAAAAAAAGTACAGTATGGAAAGAAATTCCGTTTGCTCTTTTGGCTGTATTGTTAATCTTTACAATGGGTAATGATGCTTTTTTTGATGGTAGCTCGTTTAATGCTATTACCAGAACCGATGGATTTTCTCTAATCGCCATATTTGCGATTTTTATGTTTTATGCTTTTGGTATCGCCAAGACCGAAGGTAGTGCAGAAGATGTAAAAACTTATTCTTGGCGTCTTTCCTCTTTTTTAACAATTTCTGGATTGATATTATTATTTATTGGTGGTAAGGTGTTGGTAGACAATGCAGTAATTTTGGCTCGTTTAGCGGGATTATCCGAGTCGCTGATTGGTTTAACCATTGTTGCTATAGGAACTTCTTTACCAGAGCTAGCTACTTCAATAGTAGCTGCCTATCATCACCAAAACGATATTGCAATAGGCAATATTATTGGGTCGAATATATTTAATGTTTTTTGGATTTTAGGTGTAACTAGTACGATTTTGCAAATACCTTTTAGTCCTAGCATCAATATTGATATTTTGGTTTCGATATTTGCTACACTTTTATTGCTTGTGTTTATATTCGTTGGATCCCGTCATAAATTAAATCGTTGGCAGGGTGTAATTTTTATATTGCTTTATATCTCGTATATAGCCTACCTAATTCACAGAGGATAAAATATTTATTTATAACATAAGACAATATGCTTAGTGATCTTAAAATTGAAGTTATTATCGAAGGTACCGGTGATGAAGCCAAACACGGCGATCAAGTTTCGGTGCACTATACTGGTGTTTTTGAAGATGGTACGAAATTTGATTCTAGTCTTGATCGGGGTGAACCTTTTAGCTTTTTGCTTGGCGCTGGCCAAGTAATTAAGGGGTGGGATTTGGGTGTGGTTGGTATGCGAGAAGGCGAAAAAAGAAAATTAAACATCCCGTATTTATTAGCCTATGGCGAAGACGGCTATGGCCCAATTCCACCAGCCGCTAACCTAGTTTTTGATGTAGAATTGATTGAAATTATCTAGTTTGTCTTCTGCTATGTCCCGCCCACGTGATAATGTCATAGCACGGGCAAAGTTAAAATGTCATAGCTAACCGATTCTGTGTCATAATTGATCTAGATTAAAATAATTAA
>LBTN01000036.1 GCA_000992085.1 Candidatus Magasanikbacteria bacterium GW2011_GWA2_37_8
GAAGATGTCTTCTCTATTGAAGGCCGTGGTACTGTGGTAACTGGTCGTATCGAACGCGGTTCTGTTCATATCAACGACGAAGTTTCTATCGTTGGTTTACGTGAAGAACCAGTAAAAACTGTTGTTACTGGTATCGAAATGTTTAACAAGAGCTTAAAAGAAGGTATGGCCGGAGATAACGCCGGTATCTTGTTACGTGGTACCAAGAAGGAAGACATCGAACGTGGTATGGTTTTGGCCAAACCAGGTTCTATTACTCCTCATACCGAATATGAAGCCAATGTCTATATTTTAACTAAAGAAGAAGGCGGTCGTCATAAACCATTCTTCAAGGGTTACAAACCACAATTCTATATCCGCACCACCGACGTTACTGGTGATGTATATGAATTGCCAGCTGGTGTTGAAATGGTTATGCCAGGCGACACCGTAGACATTAAAGTTAAGTTAATTACCCCAGTAGCTATGGAAGAAAAGATGAACTTCGCTATCCGCGAAGGTGGTCGTACTGTTGGCGCTGGTGTAGTAACCAAAATTCTCAAATAATATAACTTTGGGGGGTGTTATCCATTACACCCCCCTTTAGTTTGTTCTTTTTAATTAATGCTCTTTATTTATAAATAACATGACTGCTACTAACACTACAACTAAAGCTAAAGAAGAAACATCTACCCGTATTCGTGTGAAGATTCGTGCTTACGATAATCGTATTATTGATCAAGCTACCAAAACCATTATCGAAACTGCCGAACGTAACGATGCCAAAGTAGTTGGGCCAGTACCACTTCCAACCGAGAAGACTAAATTTACTGTGCTTCGTTCTACTTTTGTACACAAAGATGCTCGCGAACAGTTTGAAATGCGTGTTCATAAACGTTTGATTGATATTGTTAATGCCTCTCCAAAATGTGTAGATGCTTTAATGAGTTTGAATTTGCCAGCTGGTGTGGATGTAGAAATTAAGATGTAAGGTTAGCAGTTTTACCGAATAAATTAAGGGAATTCAAAACCCTTGACAGGTGGATAAAAGTGTGTTACAATTCTGTCACAAATTATCTATTGCCAAATAAATAAGATCTTGTCCTGTTTTAGGAGCAAGAAAACATTTCGGCGGCAAGTTGATAATGAGGAGATAAAAATATTAAAAATTTAAAATTATAGCCAATTCTTAAATCCATTTTGTGGATTTAGACTTAACCTGATTTTATACTTTTGATAAGATCGGGGTAAGACCAAAGGCTAGAAGGAAATGTAGGTTTTAGGCCATTTTTTTGGCTAAAGCAAGCATTTCCTTCTAGTTTTTTAATTAGTTATCTACGTTGTCGTGGGATGGGAGCGTAGCAATGACAAAATGTATATGAAATTCATACTAGGTAAAAAAATTGACATGACGCAGATTTTTCTGCCAACTGGTGAAGTAATACCAGTTACTCGTATCGCCGCTGGCCCATGTCCAGTAGCTCAGGTAAAGAAGGCAGATAAAGAAAATTCTAATGCTGTGCAATTAGGTTTTGGCGAACAGAAAGAATTTCGTTTATCCAAGCCTCAAGTTGGTCATTTAAAAGACTTAACTTTAGTTCAACATTTAAGTGATTTTGCCGTAGAATCTGTAGATGGTATCGAACGAGGAGATTTGGTTACTGTAGAAACTTTCGTTGTTGGCGATAAAGTTAATGTAATTGGCGTTTCCAAAGGTAAAGGTTTTGCTGGTGTAGTAAAACGTCATCATTTTGCCGGTGGTCCAGCTAGCCATGGTCATAAAGACAACGAACGTGCTCCTGGTGCTATTGGTGCCGGTGGTGTACAACGTGTTTTTAAAGGTTTGCGCATGGCTGGGCACATGGGTTGTGACCAAGTTACTGTAAAGAATTTAGAAATTGTCGAAATTCATCCAGAAACCAACGAATTATATATTAAAGGCGCAGTACCAGGTGGTCGCAATTCTTTTCTTAAAATTAGTTGTCCAGGTGAATTGAAAACAACCAAGAAACAAACAGCGGAAGCTTCTGTTGTTACCGAACCTACTGAGCCTACCCAACCAGTTGAGCCAGAAGTTAAAGTAGAAGAACAAACACCAGAAGTAACTGTTTAATCTTGATTTCAATCTATCACTCAAATACCATATATGAAAACTAAAGTTTACAATTTAACCGGACAAGAAGTTGGCGAAATTGAATTGTCTGATAAAGTTTTTGGTGTGAAAGTTAAGGCTGATCTCGTACACCAAGTTTTTGTTCAACAAACCAACAATCAACGTCAACCTTGGGCTGATACCAAGAATCGCGGAGAAGTTTCTGGTGGTGGTAAAAAGCCTTGGGCTCAAAAAGGTACTGGCCGTGCTCGTCATGGTTCTATCCGTTCTCCAATTTGGAAAGGCGGCGGCGTAGCTTTTGGTCCATTGTCTGTACGAAATTATACAACCAAAATTAACGTAAAAACTCGTCGTTTGGTAACCAAAATGTGTTTGGCTGATAAAGCAATTAATTCGTTGCTTGTCGTGGTAGAAGATTTTAAATTTACCGAACCAAAAACTAAATTATTTGCTAAATTTTTAACTACTTTGCCAGTCAAAACTAAATCTTGGTTGGTATTAACTCCAGGTAAAGACGAAGCCGTATTACGCCAGACTAAAAATTTACCTAAAGTTAACACTGTTCGTGTAGAAGATGTTAATGTAATGAATTTAGTGAATAACAAAATTTTAATAACTTCTAAAGAAGGTATTAAACAAATTGAAGAAATGTTTGGTAAGTAAAAAATAATTAAACTTTTTAAATGTATGACAGGTTTATTAGATCGCTGGTCCAAAAGAAAACAGCAAGAACAATTAAATAAGCCAGTGGAAAAAGCTAAGGCCGAAGATAAGGCTGTAGCCAAAGCTTCTGGTACAAAGAAGGCCGAAAAGACTGAAGCGAAAGTTGTTAAGGTTGCTGGTAAAATTTCGGACATGGCTAATAAAGTTTTGGTTCGCCCATTAATTACCGAAAAATCTGCTGTAATGCAGAGTAATAACAAGTATGGTTTTGTGGTTGGTCGTTCTGCTACCAAAACCCAAATTAAGAAAGCTATTAAAGAGGCTTATGATGTAATGCCAACCTCTGTTAATACTATTAATATGGATGGCAAACGTGTTCGTTTTGGTCGTTCCAATGGTCGCCGTTCCGATTTCAAAAAAGCGTTAATTACTTTACCGGCTGGTAAAACTATTACTATTCACGAAGGTGTATAAAAATTTTCAATAATCAATCTATGCCTATTAAAGTTTACAAACCAACTATCGCCAGTCGTCGCAAATCCAGTGTAGATGCTTTTTCTGATATTACTAAATTTGAACCAGAAAAATCTTTAATTAAAAAAATTCAAAAAAAATCTGGTCGTAATAATCAGGGTAGAATTACTGTGCGTCATCAAGGTGGTGGTGTAAAGCAATTTTATCGTTTGGTTGATTTTAAACAACCAAACTATGATATGGAAGCGACAGTTTTGGCTATTGAATACGATCCAAATCGTGGTCCACGTATTGCTTTAATTGAACATACAGACGGTGTTAAAGCTTATATTTTATGTCCAGCTGATTTGAATGTTGGCGACAAGGTAATGTCTTCTATGCAGAAGATCGAAGCCAAAGTTGGCAACCGTATGCCATTAAAAGATATTCCAGTTGGTTTATTTATTTACAATATTGAATTAACTCCAGGTAAGGGCGGTCAATTAGTACGTGGTGCTGGTTTATCTGCTCAGCTGGCTGGTATGGAAGGCAATTATGCTCAAGTACGTTTGCCATCCGGAGAAATTCGCGGTATTCTTAAAGAATGTACTGCTAGTGTTGGTGTTATGGGTAACCCAGATCGTCGTTTGATTCGTTGGGGTAAGGCTGGTCGTATGCGTTTGCGCGGTATTAAACCTACAGTTAAAGGTAAAAATATGAACCCAGTCGACCATCCACATGGTGGTGGTGAGGGTCATAACCCGATTGGTCAGAAACGCGGTCCACAAACCATTTATGGTAAAACTGCTATGGGTGTTCGTACTCGTACTCCAGGAAAGTGGAGCAACAAATTCATTATCAAACCACGTAAAGGTAAATTAAGATAAAATTATTATGTCTAGAAGTTTGAAAAAGGGCCCTTTCATTGATCCTAGATTAGTGGAAAAGGTTCAAAAAGTTATTGCTAGTGGTAACAAACGCCAACCAATTAAAACTTGGTCTCGCGCTTGTGTTATCACCCCAGAATTTGTTGGTTTAACTTTTTTGGTACACAATGGAAAAGATTTTATTAATGTATTAATCGATGAAAACATGGTCGGCCATCGTTTGGGAGAATTTGCATCAACCCGTAAATTTGTTCGCCATGGTGGTAAGATGGCCAAAGATCAAGAATCTGCCGCGGCAAAATCAGCTGCCCCAGCAAAAGCAGCTGCTCCGGCTAAGAAGAAGTAATTAATTATATAACATATGACCGAGGTCGTAACCGCAAAATTAAGATTTTTACGCCAGGGCCCACGCAAAGTGCGTCTAGTAACAGATGCTATTCGTGGTCGTAAAGTAACCAAAGCTTTAAATATTTTATCTTTGTTGAATAAGCGTGCTGCGGAGCCCGTTTTAAAGTTGTTGAATTCTGCTGTGGCTAATGCCAAACATAATCATAAATTAGCAGTAGAAGATTTGAAAATTTCTAAGATTACAGTAGATGGTGGTCCAGTATTAAAACGTTGGATGCCAAAAGCTCATGGCCGGGCTACTCCGATTCGTGAACGTACCAGCCATATTATTTTAGAATTAGGAGTGATGGCAAAGAGAGTAGAAAAAGAAGCTGAAGTTAAGGCAAAGAAAGAAGTTAAAGCAAAAAAAGAAAAAACTGTTAAGAAAGAATCTAAATAAAATTACAAACTAGTATTTTAAAAAACATATGGGTCACAAAGTAAATCCGGTAATACATCGCATTCCATTTATTCATGCTTGGGATTCAAAATGGTTTGCACGTAAAGAAAATTTACCAACTGTGTTGCGTCAAGAAGTTGAGATCCGTGCTTTTTTGGGTAAAAAACTAAAAGAAGCCAATATTGATGCAATTAGCATTGAGCGTTCTCCTAAAGAATTAACTATTATTATTTTAGCAGGCAAACCAGGTGTGGTAATTGGCCGTAGCGGTCAAGGATTAGAATTGATCCGTAAAGAAATTGAAAAGAAAATTTTACAAAACAAGATTAAAGTTAAATTAAATATTCAACCTGTACATCAACCAGCTTTATCTGCCGAGATTGTGGCCCAGAATGCTGTGTCCGAAATCGAACGTCGTATGCCATTCCGCAGAGTAATGAAGCAAACAATCGAGAAAACAATGGCTGCTGGTGCTCAGGGTGTGAAAATTAAAATGGCCGGACGGTTGAATGGTGTAGAAATTGCTCGTCGCGAAACTTTGGCGGCCGGTAAAATGTCGCTTATTACTTTACGTAGTAATGTTGATTACGCTTTTGTGGAGGCCCACACTATTTATGGAAAAATCGGCGTTAAGGTTTGGGTTTATCATGGTTTGGCTTTCGGTCGTCGGGATCGTTTTGCCGCTGTTAAAGAAGAAAATAAAAATCCAGCTAAATAATTATCTATATGTTGTTTCCTAAAAAAGTTAAACATCGCAAGTGGCATAAAGGACGCAAGCGCCAATTGGGCGTGGCTACTCGCACTAATTCGATTGCGTTTGGAGAATTTGGTCTAAAAACATCCGAACATGGTTGGGTTACCAGTCGTCAACTAGAGTCTGTTCGTCGTGTTTTAACTCGTTATGTTCGCCGCGGTGGTAAAATTTGGACCAGAGTTTTTCCTGATAGACCTGTAACAAAAAAAGGCAATGAAACTCCTATGGGCGGTGGTAAAGGTGCTCCAGATTATTATGTTGCTGTAGTAAAACCAGGTACTGTAATGTTTGAAATGGGCGGTGTTACCCGAGAGTCAGCCATGGAAGCCATGAAATTAGCTGGTTATAAGTTAGGTGTTAAAACCAAATTTGTTGAATAATTTTGTACTATGGACTTTACTGAATTAAAAAATAAAAATGCAGCCGAATTAGCAGACTTGTTGGCAGAGTTAAAAGCCGAACAACGCGAGTTGCGTTTTAAAGCTTTAAGTCGTCAGTTAAAACAAGTACATCGTCCTGCAGAAGTGAAGCGTAAAGTAAAGGTAGACCGTATGAAAGAAAACTTAAAATATCACAAATCTTTTCGAGTAAGCAAGAAATATCATGTTCATGATGAAAAGGGCTTAGCTAAAGAAGGTGATAAAGTAGAGTTTTGTCAGTGCCGTCCGCTATCCAAAACCAAATGCTGGCGTTTAGTTAAGGTTTTAAATTAATAATTGGCTTGATTCGATTTTAATAATTTTTTGTATGATCCAACATCGTTCCATGTTAGCAGTCGCCGATAATACTGGTGCCAAAAAGGTTCAGTGTATCCGCGTATTAGATGGTTACAAAAAACGCTATGCTCAATTAGGGGATGTGATTACTTGTGTAGTTAAAGAAGCTGCCCCTCACGGTTTGGTTAAGAAGAGCGAAGTTGTGCATATGGTTGTTGCCCGTCAAAAGAAAGAATATCGTCGTATTGATGGTACTTATATTCGTTTTTCCGAAAATGCTGCTGTAGTGATTGACCGTAAGACTAAAGAACCAAAAGGTTCACGTATTTTTGGACCAGTAGCACGTGAATTACGTACCCGTGGTTTTCAAAAAATTATTTCCTTAGCACCAGAAGTGCTATAAACTTATAAAGTTGAAGATATGAAAATTAAAGTTAACGATCAAGTAAAAATTTTAAAAGGTAAAGATAGAAATAAAACCGGTAAAGTTACCCAAGTTTTTTCGGCCGAGAATCGGGTAGTGGTTGAAGGCCTTAATTTAATGAAAAAACATTTGCGTACTCGTAAACAAAACGAGAAGGGTCAGATTATTGAATTAGCTGCTCCTTTGCGCGCTGAAAATGTTATGCTTGTTTGTCCAAAATGTGGCAAGACTATCCGAGTTGGCTACAAAGAAGAGACTGGATCAAAAAAACGTGTTTGTCGTTTGTGCAAAGAAATTATCGACTAAAATATATGACCAATTTATATAAATTTTACAAAGAAGATGTTGTACCTAAATTAAAAGCAGACTTAGGTTACAAAAATATCATGCAAGTACCAAAGGTTTCTAAGGTAGTGCTTAATGCCGGTATTGGTCGTTTTATTAAAGATGCTAGTTATATCGAAAACGTTGAACGCACTTTAGCTAATATTTCTGGTCAAAAACCAATTCGCACTAAAGCTAAAAAAGCTATTTCTAACTTTAAAATTCGTGAAGGTTTGGAAATTGGTGTTTGTGTAACTTTACGTGGTGCTCAGATGTACGAATTTTTAGAGAAATTAATCAAAATCACTTTCCCCCGTACTCGCGATTTTCACGGTGTTTCGGATAAGAGTTTTGATAAAAATGGTAATTACACTATCGGTTTTAAAGAAAATTCTCCTTTTCCAGAAGTAAAGAGTGCCGAAATTGAAAAATTACACGGTTTGCAGATTATTGTTAATACCACCGCCAAGAATGCAACAGAAGGCAAATTGCTGTTAACATATTTAGGTTTTCCTTTTGAAAAAAATAAGTAATTGTATAATTTTTTATGGCTACTGAAGCTCAAATTTCAAAATCCAAACGTAAACCAAAATTTTCTACCCGGATTGTACGCCGATGTTGGAAGTGTGGTCGTAAACATGGTTTTATTCGCCATTTTGGTTTGTGTCGTATTTGTTTCCGTGAATTGGCTAATGCTGGGCGCATCCCTGGCGTACGGAAATCAAGTTGGTAATTTAAATTTTTTAAACAAATCTACTAATAATTCATATTATTTATGATGACTGATCCAATTGCTGACATGCTCACTAGAATCCGTAATGCTTATCTAGTGCATAAAAAAGAAGTTGTACTTTCTTCTTCTAAGATTAAACAAGCGATTGCCGAAATTTTGGTGCGCGAAGGTTATTTGGCAAAAGTAGAAAAGAAAGAAGACAAACACCCATATTTGGTGTTGACTTTAAAGTACGCTGGATCCGAACCAGCCGCTAGTCACTTAAAACGTGTTAGTAAACCAGGTGGCAGAGTTTATGTGCGTGCCAATGAGATCGGTACAGTATTAAATGGTTTTGGTGTCTATATTATTTCCACTCCTCAGGGTGTAAAAACTGGTCAGGAAGCTATTTCTGCCAAATTAGGTGGAGAAGTATTGTGTGAAATATATTAATTTTGTAAATTTGAAATTTGTAATTAAAAACATATGTCCCGTATTGGTAAAAAAATAAGAATCATTCCTCAAGGTGTAACGGCCGAAATGCACCAGAATAAAATGGTAGTAAAAGGGCCAAAAGGGGAATTGACTCAAACAATTCATCCCCGTGTTACAGTTGTAATAGCCGATGGCCAAATTACTTTTTCTGTACCTAATCAAGAGAGCAAGGCAGATAAAGCTTTGTGGGGTACTTTTTCTAGTTTAGTGGAAAACATGATTCAGGGTGTAACCGTTGGTTTTAAAAAAGATTTAGAAATTAATGGTGTTGGTTATAAGGCTAGTTTAAAAGGCACCACTTTAGTTTTGGAAATTGGTTATTCTCATCCAGTAGAAGTGCTTCCACCAGCTGGCATCAAATTTAGTGTTGAGAAAAATATAATCAGTGTTGAAGGTATTGAAAAACAGCAGGTTGGTGAAATTGCTGCTCAGATTCGTGCTCTGAAAAAAGCAGAACCATACAAAGGAAAAGGTATCAAGTATGTTGGTGAAATTATCCGTCGCAAGGCTGGTAAGACTGCTGCTAAAGCTGCATCATAAAAAATATAATAAATAATTCTATGAGACGTTTATTCAAAATAAATAAAAATAATTTGCGTCAGGTGCGCCATGCTCGCGTGCGGACTCATTTAAAAGGAACTGCCGAATGTCCACGTTTGTCTGTTTTTCGTAGCTTGCGCGGCATTGTTGCTCAGTTGGTTGATGATAATAGTGGCAAGACTATATGTTCTGCAAAATCAAGTGCAATTAAATCCGAACCGGTAGAAGGTAAAACTGGAAAAGTTGCACAAAGTTTCTTGGTAGGCAAACAGTTAGCTACCGAAGCTAAAGCAAAAAATATTACTACTGTGGTATTTGATCGCGGTGGTTATAAGTTTCATGGCCGAGTGGCAGCAGTGGCAGAAGGCGCTCAGGCTGGTGGTTTAAAATTATAATTTTTTCCCTTTGGGATTTATAACATTACAGATGGCAGTAGCTGTCTAAATCGAAATTAATTATGAGTATGAATTTTAAAAAAGGCGGTCGTAAACCGCAAGAGAAACCAGAATTTGATTCTAATATCTTAGATTTGGCTCGCGTTACTCGCGTTACCGAGGGTGGTAAGCATCTTTCTTTTCGTGCTTGCGTTATCTTGGGTGATCGCCGTGGTCGAGTTGGTTTTGGTGTAGATAAAGGTAAAGATGTACAGATCGGTGTAGACAAAGCTACTCGTCAAGCCAAAAAACATATGATTACAGTACCGATAGTTAAAGAAACTATTCCTCATGCTGTTTTTTGTAAGTTTAAAGCCGCCCAGGTAATGATCAAGCCGGCTCCTAAGGGTTCGGGTGTTATTGCCGGTGGTCCAGTGCGAGTGATTTTGGATTTGGCTGGTATTCCTAATGCTTCTTCCAAAATTTTAGGTAAAACAAAAAATAAAATTACTTTAGTTAAGGCCACTTTTGCAGCTTTAGAAAAATTACAAACCAAAGCTAAGCCAGTAGCAGCTACTAAAAAGATTGATGTAGCAAGCGATGCGAAAGCTGTAAAAGAAACCGATATTAAATAATTGCTTTTTGATTTTGTATTTCGTGATATAATTATTATATGATTTTAGCCCCTCACACATTAAAGCCAGCCCATGGTTCTAGACATACCGCTAAAAAAGTTGGTCGCGGTAATGCTTCTGGTCATGGTACTTATTCTACTCGTGGCGGAAAAGGTCAAACCGCCCGTTCGGGTGGTAGTCGTGGTTTGCGTTTAAAAGGTTTTAAACAAACTTTGCAATCCACTCCAAAATTACGCGGTTTTCATAGTTTGGCAACTAAGCCAACTGAGGTGTTATTGCGTGATTTAGAAAAACATTTTGCTGTTGGTGATACAGTAAATTTAGTAACTCTACTCGAAAAGAAATTGATTAGCAAAAATATTAAAGCTGCTAAAATTTTGCATACTGGTGAACTAACTAAAAAATTAGTAATTGAAGGAGTTAAATGCACCAAAACTGCCAAGGAAGTAATTGAAAAATTGGGTGGAGAGGTGAAGTAATTTTGAATGTTAAATTGTTATATTGTTAAATGGTTGTAGCGATTTAGAAAAAGCAATTTAGCAATTTAGCAATTTAGCAATTTAATTATACAATTTTATGTGGGACAAAATTACACAAGTTTGGAAAATTAAAGATGTCCGCAATAATATCTTATTTGTTATCGCCATGTTGGTGATTTTTCGTTTAGTAGCTCATATTCCTATTCCTGGTGTTAATTTGGCTAACCTACGCGATATTTTGGCAGGAAATCAGATTTTAGGGATGTTAAATTTATTTTCCGGCGGTACAATGGAAAATTTTTCGATTATCATGCTTGGTGTAGGCCCTTATATCACTGCTTCAATTATTTTTCAGTTGTTAGCGATGATCGTGCCACGTTTGGAAGAAATTACTAAAGAAGGCGAATCTGGTCAGCAACGAATTAATATGTATACTCGTTGGTTAACTGTACCGTTAGCATTTTTGCAAGCTTACGCCATGATTAAATTGTTGAATAATTCTGCTCGACCAATTTTAACTGATTTAACAGTGGTACGGTTAATTGTTATTATGTTTACTGTTACTGCTGGTACGATGTTTTTGGTTTGGTTGGGTGAATTAATTTCT
>LBTN01000037.1 GCA_000992085.1 Candidatus Magasanikbacteria bacterium GW2011_GWA2_37_8
ACCACCCCCAATTGTCACCACCATAATTTTTAATTATGCGGAGATAAAATTGCCACTTCTTTTAATAGCTCTGGCTCATCTAATAAAATACCACAACCACGCACAACAGCTGTTAAGGGGTCGTCGGCCAGTCGTACCGGAATTTCGGTAGCACGAGCGATCAGTTGGTCCATGCCGCGGAGCAACGCGCCACCGCCAGATAATAGCAAACCACGTTCATGAATATCGGCTACTAACTCTGGTGGAGAAACTTCTAAAGTAGCTTTAATATTATCTACGATAGTGCGTAAAGATTTTATAATTGCTTCGCGCACTTGGCTGTCGTTAATCATTACTTCTTTAGGCAAACCACTTACTAAGTCACGACCGCGCATTGGGTATTCCATTGGCTCTGATAATTCTACTGCAGAACCAATTTTTATTTTAATATCTTCTGCCTGGCGTTCTCCTAATAATAGGTTAAATTGTTCGCGCGCATATTGCATGATATTGCGATTTAACTCATCGCCGGCAATCTTTACAGATTTCCAAGTTACTATACCGCTTAAAGAGATTACTGCAATTTCGGAAGTGCCACCACCAATTTCTACGATTAAGTTACCTAGCGGTTCACGTACTGGTAGTCGCGAACCAATAGCTGCAGCCATCGGTTCTTCTACTACCCAAACCTCACGTGCCCCAGCGTTAGTAGCTGCGTCACCAATCGCTTTACGCTCAACCTCAGTAATATCTAGTGGTGCTCCAATTACTACTCTGGGACGGGAAAAAAAACTGCTCTCATCTTCGTTAACTTTATCAATAAAGTATCGTAACATTTTTTCAGTCACTTCAAAATCAGAAATAATCCCGCCAGTTAGAGGACGGGTAGTAGTAATATGGGGAGGAGTTTTACCTAACATCTCTTTAGCTTCGTTACCAACCGCTAAAATTTGTTCAGTTTTGGTATTAACCGCTACCACACTCGGTTCATTAATTACAATACCACGGCCTTTAACATATACCAAAGTATTGGCCGTACCTAAGTCAACCCCTAGTTCTTTGCGAAATTTTTGAAAAAATCTATCCAACATAATCACGATTGTTATATTTACGATTGGCGAATATTAGCCCTTCAATAACGACGAACAAAATTACTAAAATTGTTATAATCCACCAAGTTAAGAGTTTTGACTGTTGTAAAAATAAAAACAATATTACCCATGTCGCCAGCATTATACCTTGTCGAAAAGTTTTTTTAACATGTCGAAATACGATTTCATCTTCTTTGACGATACGTCGACGAAACAAAAAACCGATTACCGAAAAAGTGCCAAGTAATGCTAGGAATAAGCTGGAATAAAAAAAGATAAAAGACAAGAAATCTGCTTGGGTTGGGTCGATATTAAAAAGTATAAATACCCAAGCGGTCCAACAAATAACTGTACCTAGGGACATTAAAAATAGGTAATATTTTAAAGTCATAATATTAGTATTGTAGTCTATTTTGACTGCTTTGGCAAGTTTGTTTGTAGACCAGTATTTATTAGTTAAAATTAGAGTAAATTATGATAGATAGCGAACTTTGGTTACCATAATTTGATTAGGGCAGGTGTCGTTTACCATTAACTTTAGTTTGTTTTCTTTTTGCCTAATTTCATCGGTTAAAAAAGAATTAAGACAAGCAATGGTTAAAATTTTATTTTTTAAATATACTGCTTGAGCTTGATTAGTAATTTTTTGACCCCACTCATTTAGTAAAAATTTATTAGCTGCTTCAACAGCTTTGTTTTCTAAAACACCTCTTATTAAAGACGAATGTTCGTGAGCAGTTTGTAAAATATTGCCAATTGATTTCATAGTTTATGTGGTTTGAAATTTTAAGCACGATGTTCACAAATTTCACGAAAATCACAATAATCACAGCTAAATTGGCTGGGCGTTGCTACAAAATTTTTACTATTAATTTTATCTATTGTACTGATTAATTTGTTGATTATTTTTTCTAGTTCTTTGTCGCTACCTAAAAACGATGTACAAATATTATCGTTTACATAATAAAAAGTTAGTTTGCTTACTGGACCAATTGTTTTATATTCCGGTAAAGTGCTGGCTGCTATTTGATAGATTAATAGTTGGTCTTTATCATCACCAGAAACTTTTTCTTTACTTTTTCCCGTTTTATAGTCAATTATTTCTAGAGAACCATCAGGCAGTTGATCGATCCGGTCAATTCGGCCATGCACTAAGTATTCTCCAATTTTAATTTTAAACCAACCTTCTAGAGTAATAGGAATAGTCCATTTGTTTTCTTGCGATTTATAAAATAATTGTAAAATTTCTTTTCCTTTTTTATAGTAATCTTCTTTTTGTTTTTTATCTTTATACCAATCGTCTAACCAGCTCTCCTCGTAAAATTTGAGTAAATCATCTAAAGATGGTACCTTGATTGTCTTATCTTTTTTATTGTTTGCTTCTGGCAAATTAAATAACGATTCTTGGGTAGTAGTATTTAATTCTTGTAAGCGTTGATAAAATTTGTGCATAGTACCGTGAATAGTTTGTCCAAAACTAAAACTGGCACTGCCGCGTACAGGAATTTTTAAAATATGAGCCAACTTATATTGATAAGGGCAGGTTTCGTAAGATTTTATTTGAGAAAAAGAAAAGGTAGTTGGAAGTTCGTAGAAACTTTTATCTGTGTGTGAATTTTTTTTATCGTCAATAATTTGACAATTTGATAATTTGGTAATTGTTAAATTATCTGATTTTTCAATTATTCCTATATTCATTTTTAATTCGTCTAAAAACCTGCTTATCTTTTTTTCTCTTACACCACCATAATCGTGAGCGCTAGTTAAATATAGCTTTTCTTTAGCGCGAGTTATAGCTACATAAAATAGGCGGCGTTCTTCTTGGATATGGCTATCCCCTTCTGGTAGTTGTTCTTTAATTAAACCTATAGGAATTTCTATCGCTTCTCCGCGCCGACGGCTGGGAAATCTGTCTTCTACTAAATTTACTACAAATACATATTTATATTCTAGACCTTTGGCACCATGAATTGTTAAAATGTTAATTGAGTCGGGCGTATCGGTAGGTTGGTATAATTTCCCCTCATCACCTGCTTCTAATAAAAATTGGCAATGCTCCACAAAACTGCGTACATGCGCACCAATTACGGTAGTTTCATATTTAGTGATATACTCAAAGTACTGTTTTAGTTGATAAATTTGTCTTATAACCTGTCTGTTTCCTTGTTCTTCTTCGCGAGTAAGATATGATAGATATCCGATTTTCTCCAAAAAGTTATAAAGCACAGTAGTAGGTTTTTCTTTTTTAACTAACTGCATTCCGTCGGCGATTACTTGTAATAATTCATCAATTATTTTTTGGCCGATGGTAGATAGTTTTAATTCTTCTGGATGTTTGAGTGTTTCGTAGTAAGCCCAGCTTTTACGTTTTGCAGTTGCTATTATTTTATGTATGTCATCTTCCAGAAGTTGTAGATTTTCTAAATTTAATAAACGATACATCGCTGGCGAATCAAACTGATTATCTAGGATTTTAAAATAGTTAAAACAATCTAAAATTAGAGGTTGGCGATACAGCCCCACCGAAGATAAGAATTCGTATGGGATTTTGGCGCGTTCTAGAGCGTTAATAAACGGATCGGCGTAGCTGTTGGCGCGTACTAAAATAGCAAAATCATCCCAAACGGTTTCTTCGTTTTCTTTTTTTAGTTTTTTTATTTCTTCAATTACCGTTTTAACTTCCTCGTCCAGAGTCGCAGCGTGGATATTGTGCACTGCTTTATTCTTTATTCCTTTTTCCTTACCTCTTGATACCAATTTTTTGTTTATTTTTAGTTTTGTTTCTAAACGATCCGGATTGTTATTTTGAATTGATTTGTAGGCTAAATCCAAGATTTCTTGTTCGGAACGATAATTTTCATTTAAAATAACTTCCTTGGCATTTGGGTAGTCTTCTTTAAAGCGCATAATATTTGACACCGACGCTCCTCGAAAAGCGTAAATACTTTGGTCGTCGTCGCCAACCACTGTAAGTTTAGTATTTTTGTTTGTTAACATCTGGATTAGCTGATATTGCGCCCAATTCACATCTTGAAATTCATCAACCAAAATAAATTTAAAACGTTCTTGAAGTGCGTGTAAAATATTTGGTCTAGATTCTAAAAGTTTTACTGTGTAATAAATCAAATCACCAAAATCCAAAGCATTATTATCTAATAACAGCTGGTTGTAAACATGGTAAGCATTAGCAATTTCAGTAAGACGTTTGGAGTCGGTTATTTCGGTGTTATCATTGTTTAATTTTATTTCTTCAGCAGATTTTAAATATTGTTCTGGAGTAATTAATTCATCTTTACATTTAGAAAAATGTTTGAGTAAAGCATGAATATGTCCGGTTGGATTGCCAAGTGGTCGATAATAATCTAACTCGAACTTTTCTAAATTTTGACGCATCAATAACCATGCATCAGTTTGTGTTAGGAGTTTAAATTGGTGATTAATACCTATTTCTAATCCGTATTGCTCTAAAATTTTCTGGCAAAAAGCATGAAATGTAGAGATTGATAATTCTACATAGCCCAAGTCTAACATTTTATCTACGCGCTCTACCATTTCGCCAGTAGCTTTGTCTGTAAAAGTAACCGCCAAAATTTCTTCTGGTTTGGCTAGCTTGTTTTCTATTAAATAAGCAATTTTGCTTACAATTACAGTAGTTTTACCAGTTCCAGCCCCAGCCACAATTAAAAGAGGGCCGTCGGTGTATTCTACAGCTTCTTTTTGTGATTGGTTTAGCTTGTATTCTGACATAAACTACTTAAGAGTAATCAACAAAGCGCCACCAGCAATTAATATTGCACCACCTACACTCCGCCAAGTTAGGCCTTCTCCTAGAAATAAAGCGGCAAATAATATTACAAAAACAATACTTAAGCGATCTACCGCCACTACCTTGCCCGCCATGCCGTACTTAAGTGCGAAGAAATAAAATAACCAAGATAAAGCGCCAGCAATTCCAGATAGTGATATTAACACCCAGTCTTTACCATTTAGTGAATTAAAGTTAAAACCATCAAATTTCTTTAGGGTAATTGCTACTAAAAATAAAAAAATAGCCATGATAATTGATCGAATGGTCGTTGCTAAGGTAGAGTCTATAGTTTTGAGTCCAAGTTTGCCAAAAATAGCTACGGCAGCTGCGAAGATGGCCGACAAAAATGCGTAAAGAAGCCACATATAAATTCTAAAATTAAAATTTTTAAAAATACCCTCGCCTTGGTTGGTAGGTTTTACTAAAAAATAATTTGTTATTTTTTTTCTTGACAACCACAGCCGCAGCCTTCACCACAATCGCAGCAATGATAACAAACGTTATCATTGCAAGTACAACGATCGTCTTCTTGCTCGAAGAGAAGCCCGCATTTTGCGCACTTATCCATATTAAATTAATTAAACCTATAGACATAGTATAGCAAAATATAAAAATCAGCACAATGGGCTGATTTTTATTGTAAAGGCTAAGTTAAAATGTCATACCGGCCGGCAAAGTTAAAATGTCATACCTTGCCTTAATGGCCTTATCTTGCAACCGTTAAAACCGGTTG
>LBTN01000038.1 GCA_000992085.1 Candidatus Magasanikbacteria bacterium GW2011_GWA2_37_8
CCGGGTACTTATGGGGGTCAGTTAGCCATTGGTCAAGCGAGCCCCGTTTATTTAGAAGGCGTTCAAAATGGTTATACGGCGCTTTATTATGCCGACAATCAATTTTTAGAAATTCTAGTTCAGGTTGGAATTCTTGGGCTTCTCGCGTTTTTTGGTTTTTTGCTTGCAATTTTTGTTAACTTATGGGGAAATATAAGGAGACAAAATAATATTTATTTAGGAGCTTTAAGTATATTTGTGTGTTTTTTGGTGGGAGCAATATTTTCGAATGTTTTGGAATTTGGTGCAGTTTCGGTGCCGGTGGCCATCATTTTAGGGAGCGCGCTCGATGAAAGCTAAAAAAGTTGGCATAATTTATAGCGGGGGGAAGTATTGGGGTGGAGTCGAGACTTATTTAAGTCTTCTTTTTGATCTTTATGACAAGGAAAAAGTGGAGCTTTGCCTAATTTCGCTTGGAAATTGGGAATTGTCAAAAAAATTACAAGAAAAAGAAGGTAAAGTTTTTGTGCTTTCCGGGAAGCGAATGCGGCTAAAAACTTTCGCCGAAATTACGCAACTTATCAAAAAAGAAAAAATCGATTTATTGGTATCGCAAGGGGTGGTTGCTAACTTTTATGCAAGGCTGTCTGCTTTTTTTTCTGGGGTGCCAAATTTAGTAACCGTTCATAGCGAGCTCGCCCAAGATTATAATAATGTATTTATAAAATACGCATATCTCTTTAGCGATATAGCTTTCAGTCCAATAACTAAAAAATATATTACCGTGTCGCACTTTTTAAAAAATAATCTTACAAAAAGAGGCATAAATAAGAAGAAATTTGATGTTATATATAACGGTGTCCAACTCTCGGGTCAAAAAGAAGACTTTCACTCGCCTAAACATGATAAAATTGTTATAGGTTCAATTGGCCGGCTTCATAAAGTAAAGGGGTACGATAATCTAATTGAAGCCGCTAATATCTTGGAGGATAAAAACCCGAATTTTAGGATTGTTATTTGGGGAGACGGACCGGAAAAAGAAAATTTAAATAAAAAAATAAAAGATTTTGAGATTGATCATCATGTTGAGCTTGCAGGTTTTGAGCCGGATTTAAATAAAATTCTTTCCCGGGTAGATGTCTATATTCAGCCGTCTTTGTCTGAAGGGTTCGGTTTAACTGTGGTTGAAGCAATGCTGGCGGGTAGGCCGGTTATTGTAACGCCTGCAGGTGCCTTAAAGGAAATTGTAAATAATGGCATTACCGGAATAATTTCTAAAAGTACCGAGCCAAAAGACTTGGCGGATTCGATTCTTAAAATGCTAGAAGACAAGGAACTAGGAAAGGAATTATCGGTTTGTGCCAGAAACTACGCTGTAAGGGAATTTGATCCGGAAAAGTGGGCTAATAAGACGATTAAAGCATATCTGGAGGTAACAAAATGAATATTACGCATGTTATTTTTTACCCGGGTCAGGGGGGTGCGGAACAATATATCTATTTGCAGACCAAGCATGCATTAAAAAATTGCCATCATGTAAATTTTGTACTGGGAAATGACGGGCCATTAGCCGCTAGAATAGAAGAGCTGGGCTGTCCTATTGACTATGTCAAAATGAGGTCGCCATTTGACTTAAGAGCTATCTTGGAGCTTAAAAAAATATTTCGAGAGACAAATACGGAAGTTGTTCATACCCATTTTTTACGGGAAAACTTTTTAGTGATTGTCGCTTGTCTATTTAGCAAAAAGAAGGTCTTTTCAACCGTGCATCGAATAGAAAAGAAAAATTTTATTCAAGAAAAGTTCAATAAAGGTTACAGTTTATTTTTAAACAAATTTATAGCTGTCTCCCCACTAGCCAAAGATCTTTTGTTAAAGGAAGGGATAAATGAGAAAAAAATAGAGTTAATACCAAATGGAGTAGAGATTGAACCCTTTTCTTCCGAAGAAGTTTTAAAGGAGTTAAAGATTGATAAAGATAGGAAAGTAATATCTTATGTGGGGCGGATGACGCACGAAAAGGGGCACGATATGCTGCTCAAAGCATTTAGTCGGCTGAAATTTAATAATGTTGTTCTTGTTTTGGTTGGAGACGGTGATCTTAGAAAAAATATCGAAAATGATATTAAAAAACTAAAATTAGAAGGTAGGGTAATTTTGACCGGCAACAGGGATAAGGGGTATGAAATTATCGGGTCTTCGGATCTTTATGTTCAGCCGTCAAAATTAGAGAATATGCCTTTAAGCGTAGAGGAGGCAATGCTTCTTGGAATACCAATTGTGGCTTCCAAAATAGCTGCACATGAGTTACTGTTGGAAGATGAGCGCTATGGGACTTTATTTACTGGCGAAGATGATTTGGTAGAAAAAATTACCTTTTGTCTTTTAAATCAAAAATTTGTATTAGAAAAGGTAAAGAAGGCTAAAGAGTATGCGGAAAATAATTTAACGGCAGAAAAAATGGGGCAAAAGACTTTGAGATTATATGAAACAGCTTAAGTTAAAAAATTTACGGAGGGATACTAGGATAGCTGTTTTATTGGTTTTTTTCTTATTTTTGGTATTACTTATAAGGGCAAATGCGGTATTGTCATTTACTAAAATCTTTTTAGAGCTACGGACAATTGACGGTGCTTTTACGATTGTTTATAAAGACGGAGAATCTGAATATAAGACGTCACTTGATGAGACTAGTTGTGATTTCTCCTCGTCAAAAAACTTGAACTATATTGACAGTAAGCGGCTGGCTTTTGTTCTTGCCGGTGAAGAATTTAATTATGAAAAAAGCGTTCATACAAAAGAGAATCCAACGGAATATTATTTGAAGGTAGAAAAAGACAACGAAATTTATGAATATTATTATACACCGGATAAATTGCCTCGTAATTTAGCAATAATTTCTGAAATTATGCTGTCGCCATGGCAAAAAGAACTAAAAAAATATAACTTTCAAGTCTAAACATAATAAAATATTTGTTTACAACTCTTGCGTCTTTGCGAGCGGAGCGAAGCAATCTCCCTATATTTGAAATGAGATTGCCGCACTCCTTCCAGTCGTTCGCAATGACGATCGTGGACAATTACATAAAAAAGTCTTTACAATGTGTGCTTTTTTTGGTAAATTTATTTATGCATTAAAAAGTCTAAAAGTTTATGAGGAATTTTCTCACAACTAAAGGAGCGGCAAATTAGATAAAGGTTATACCTCTTTCTTACAGTGGCCGCTCTAGAAGCGGCTTTTTTAATGCTTGCCCGCTCGAAGCCTTAAAAGGCGAAGACGGGTCAATCGAACCTTGATAACTAAAGAACAGAATGCATCTAAACTAAAATTGCAATTTTAAATATGGTCAGTATTTGAGTGACTTTAAATACTGGTCTTTCAAAAATCAAGTCAAGTAAGGGCACAAGGTGGATGACTTGGCGTAAGAGGCCGAAGAAGGACGTAGTAGCCTGCGATAAGCGTCGGTGAGCTGGCAAACAAGCTCTGACCCGGCGATTTCCGAATGGGGAAACCCAACGAGAGTCATGTCTCGTTACTCCTATCTGAATATATAGGATAGGTAGAGGGCACCTGGGGAACTGAAACATCTAAGTACCCAGAGGAATAGACATCAACCGAGATTCCGTTAGTAGCGGCGAGCGAACGCGGATCAGCCTAAACCTTTTTAATGTTAAAGCTTACAGGCGTTGTTAAAAGGGTGTTGTGAGGTAATTGTCCATTCTTTGTAGTTAGTTAAGCAGTTAAAAAGTTAATTAGTTAACTAGGCGACTAATAAACTAGCTACAGGGAATTACCAAAAGCTGTAACTTTTGGGTAAGGTAAAAAACTAAGAAATTTAATGGAAGGAATCTGGAAAGAACCGCCATAGAGGGTGATAGCCCCGTACATGAAAAATTTCTTGGCCTTATACGATTATACTCAAGTACCACGGGACACGAGGAATCCTGTGGGAATCTGGGAGGACCACCTTCCAAGGCTAAATACCTCTTATGACCGATAGTGAACAAGTACCGTGAGGGAAAGTTGAAAAGAACCCCTGTTAGGGGAGTGAAATAGAACCTGAAACCATGTGCCTACAAAGAGTCGGAGCATCTGAATAGCGGATGTGACGGCGTGCTTTTTGCAGAACGAACCAACGAGTTAATGGCTGTTGCAAGGTTAAGTTGTTATACAACATAGCCGAAGTGAAAGCGAGCCCTAATAGGGCGATTTAAGTAGCAGTCATTAGACCCGAAACCGGGCGACCTAACCATGGGCAGGCTGAAGCGGCGGTAAGACGTCGTGGAGGGCCGAACCCACGTCAGTTACAAATGGCGGGGATGACCTGTGGTTAGCGGAGAAATTCCAATCGAGCTCGGAGATAGCTGGTTCTCTCCGAAATAGCTTTAGGGCTAGCCCTGTAAATTACCTTCCGGGGGTAGAGCACTGAATCGGTTTGGGGCCTTTAAAGGTACCCAGCCGAAATAAACTCCGAATACCGGAAGCAATTATTGCAGGAGTCAGAATGTGGGGGCTAAGCTCCATGTTCAAAAGGGAAACAACCCAGATCGCCAGCTAAGGTCCCTAAATCTATACTAAGTGGAAAACGATGTGAAGTCGCACAGACAACCAGGATGTTGGCTTAGAAGCAGCCATCATTTAAAAAGTGCGTAATAGCTTACTGGTCAATTGTGATTTCGCGCGGAAAATATAACGGGGCTTAAGTATAGTACCGAAGCTGCGGATTTCGATGCTTTGCATCGGGAATGTCTAATTAACCTAATTGATCTAATAAAGTTCCAATTGTTAAATAAATTTTCAATTTACAATTCTCAATTTTCATTGAATTTTCAATGACTTAATTAAAGAATTAGAAATTGATTAATTGGGATTTGATTAGAAATTAGAAATTGAAAATTAGAAATTCCGATGCAGAGCATCGGAGTGGTAGGAGAGCGTTCCTGTCTGGTGTGAAGCTAGATCGTAAGGTCTGGTGGACTGGCAGGAAGTGAGAATGTTGGTATGAGTAGCTATAAAGGACGTGAAAACCGTCCTCACCGTAAGTCCAAGGTTTCCAGGGCAACGTCGATCGACCCTGGGTTAGTCGGGCCTAAGCCGAGGCAAGTAGCGTAGGCGATGGACAGCAGGTTGATATTCCTGCACCGGTGTTATTGTTCCTTAAGCTGACGCTGGATGGTAGTCAGAGCGCACTTTTGGCTATGTGCGTCCAAGTGTCTAGTCCCTTCGGGGGTGAAGCACGAGTGAAAGCCTGGGTAAATCCGGGTGATTCTGGTGAGCCAAACAGACAAGAAAAGGCTTAAATTAATAGATAACGCCGACCGTACCGCAAACCGACACAGGTAGACGGGTAGAGTATACCAAGGTGATCGGGAGAACCCTCTTTAAGGAACTCGGCAAAACAGCGGGCGTAACTTCGGGATATGCCCTGCCAAACTGTGTCTCACTATTTAGTGGGACGGAAAGTTCCAAAGAAATATTCCCAAAAGAAAAAGAAAAT
>LBTN01000039.1 GCA_000992085.1 Candidatus Magasanikbacteria bacterium GW2011_GWA2_37_8
AAAAAATTGTTACCGTGGTTGATGATGTGGCTCCAATAGATCCCCCCATTGCTATAGAAGATATGCCTCAAGAACCCCCAGTAGAATTTGCCAAAGATTTTGATTTTGCAAAATATGTCTTATCTACTAGTACGGTAGTAAATTCTGCCAATGCTTATGCTAATTATTCTTTGCCAAAAGATTTTTATAAAAATATTGTTTGGCGTGGGTATAGAGCAGACATGCCATCACTTAATTTGTTAAAAGCAGAAGCAGATAGCTTGGAGTTGGCTAAAATAGCTGAATCTGGGAATTATATCTCGTATGAAGATTTGGGTGGTCGGTTTACTTATTTAGACAAGCCAGGTGCGATTATTTTTGCTGGGCTATCTTGTGGTATGATGGATTGCGCATCTGTATCACCTAACAAAGAATTTTTTGTTTTGTACGATGGTAAAATTATTTTATTAGCCTTAAATAGCCAAATTGAAGCAGTAGATTATAAAACGTTATTTCAGCCTAGTATAAATATTGATAAAACTTCGTCGTTGCATTTAATAGAATTTCCAAAATATTTATATGGTTCTAATTTAAGACAGAAGCTAGTATATTATTCTGAGGGTTCTGTTCAGTCGTATAATTTCTCTAATAAAAAAGAGGTGGTATTTACAGACAAAGTGGTAGGCGATGTCTATTCTGATATGCAGATTGTTGATAGTAATGATAATGGTTATTATGTATATTCCCCAGATGGTCGGGTTGGTTATTATTCTTACGAACCAGATTTTATTGGTAAAAATGTGGTTTTATCTGGTGGGGGAAATTTAAAAGATTATCAACTAATGAGTGCTGGTTGTGGTCGTTCGCGATTGAATTTAGTTAATGATAAATTATTTGATATAGAAAAAGATTTGCAAGTAGTTGGTAAAAATTCTTTTGGTGATAAAGTTTATGAACTAACCGATAAAAACAATAAGGTTTACCATGATTTTTATAATAGCACTTATTATCCTAGTCCAGACGGGAAAGTTTCTTATGAAAAATTTATTGCGGATAAACCAATTTATTTATGGCAAAGCCCGTTTGGTTATTGGGTGGCTTTAAAATCAGATAAATACCAGCCAATGGCCGAATGTGGTAAACCAGTAATTTATTTATATCCAACCAAAACTACTAATGTAAAAGTACAAGTAGAATTAAGTAAATGGAGTGTAAGCGAGCCAGCATACAATAATGGCTGGGAGGTGGTAGCCGAACCAAATGGAAAATTGACTGAAGTAAAAAGCGGTAACGTATATCCATATTTATTTTGGGAAGGCCAAGGTGTTGGATCAGTAGCGGACAATCGTGATGGATTTGTTGTAAAACGTGAAGAAGTATCAAAATTTTTACGCGAGAAATTGTTGATGTTAGGTTTGAACGAAAAAGAGAGCGCAGATTTTCGTGAGTTTTGGGAGTCACATATGACCAAAGCGCCATATTATTTTGTAACCTTTTATGGGACAAATGCAATGAATACAATTGCGCCGCTCAAAATTAATCCAAAGCCAGATACAGTAATTAGAATTTTGATGGACTATAAACCATTGTTAAAGCCGATTGTGGTAAAAGAGCAGAGTTTAAGGTCTGTTCCTCGTACAGGTTTTACAGTAATAGAATGGGGCGGAGTGTTAGGGCGAGAGTAAACTATATTAATTTAAAACCCTCCATTTTTGTGGAGGGTTTTTGTATAGTTGTTTAAAATTGATTTTTAAGATAAAATAGCTATATTACGGAAAATAATATTAAAAAAAATATGATTAATTGGAAAACTATAAAATTAAAACGATTAGCTTTAGCAATTTTACAGTTAAAAAAAGAGCCAGAATTATTAAATTTTTTACGGGATCTTTGTACACTTGAAGAATTGGAAGAGCTGTCTCGACGTTGGGAAGTAGTAGAATTATTAGATAAAGATCAATCCTATCGAGAAATTGCCGAAAAAACAGGTTTGAGTACTACTACGATTACTCGGATTGCACACTGGTTGAATCATGGCGAGGGTGGATATAAAACAGTATTAAATAAGTTAAAAAAGCGCTCAGACTAGAGCGTTTTTTTATTATATTAAAAAGTTATCCCCAGCTTTAACTTGACAAAATATTCTATTTGTATTAATGTAGTAATACACTAATACAATATGAATAATCAAAATCGCTATCAATTCAATCCTCATCATTTTACTCGTCCAAAGTAACAAATTTGGTATTTTTGTTATTTTGGACAAATCGCTCATGTAAGCGATTTTTTATTTATTAGTTTAATTATATGCAATTACATTTAAAAATTAACAATAAAGATATAAGCCCATATGTACTTTTGCCAGGTGACCTTAAACGGGTTAATTATATTGGCAAGTTTCTAAATGATTTTAGGATTATAGCGGACAATAGAGAATTCCGAATAGGTGTTGGTACTTATCAAAATAGAAAAATTACAGTGTGTTCTACTGGTATTGGTGGACCGTCAACTGCCATTGCTGTTGAAGAGCTGATTAACGCCGGTGCCAAGTATTTGGTTAGGGTTGGAACTTGTGGCGGTGCTTGGCGTAAGGAAATTACTTTAGGTAGTACGGTAATACCAACTGCTGCGGTAAGAGATGAAGGCACAACTGATGAATATATTTTAAAAGGTTTTCCGGCTGTGGCTAATTTTGATTTAGTGCAGAAATTGGTTGTTTCAGCTCAGAAAAATAGTTGTCAGTATTTTGTTGGTATTAATCGTTCGCATGATGCTTTTTATGGCAGTGTTAATTCTATAACAAAGTGGGGGGATTATTTACTTGATGGAAGATGGAAAAATTTTGATACACCAATTTTATCTTCCGATATGGAATGCGCAACTTTGTTTGTGATAGCTAGTTTAAAAAATGTGGCTGCAGCTGCCATATTGGCCGTTAACGCTAATCCAGAATTATTATGCGAGCGGGTGTTAGGCAAAGAATTGGTAGTAGCTACCGAAGTGGATGAAGGTGTTACTAAAAATATTATTGATAAAACAATACAAGTAGCGTTGCAGGCTCTTTCTACAATTTAATTTTTTATCTCGTTCTTCCTCTTTTCATTAGTGGTGAAAAGAGACTGGAACGAGATAAGCTTGGAGGGTAAAATGAAGCGGGTTATATGTTTTGATCTTTGGGGGACTTTGATTAACACACCGATGGGAGGCGGTGCTAGTTATGAAGATGTTCTTGTACAACTTGGTGTTGATCGAAAGTTAATTTATCCGGTGGTAAGAGATTGTCTTATGACTGGAAAGTTTTCTTATCGTACAATGGTTGATTTTCTTTTTGATCACTTTCAAATTATTGGTTGTGTATCAGAAAGAAGAAAAGCCACAAATTGTTGGGAGCGAGACAATCAATCTGCTCGTTGGTTTACAAGGGCAACAGAGTTAGTCGCACGGTTAAGGCAAGAGGGCAACAACCTCGTGTTGGTTTCTAATATTAGTACTCCGGCCTGGGATACGGTTGGAGCGATGTTGGAAATAAATACTAAGTTTGATCGTTTGTTTTTATCTTTTCAGGAAGGGATGGCTAAACCAAATAAACAGGTTTGGCAAACAGTAGAGTCGTGGTTTCCGCAGTCAAAAGAATTTTGGATGATTGGAGATAATAATGATGACGATCTAGTAGTACCTCGAGCCATGGGGTGGCAAACGAGGTTGGTGAAAAATGATGGGTCTGACTTGCTGAATCTATGGAGGAAAAAATGAGTGAGAAGGTAATTATCGCTGATTACTCTGTCGACAGTGACGCCATGTCTTTGTTGACGAACCTTGGTTTGGATATTCTTTTTCCAGAAGAAATGACCAGACGTTTGATTCTGTGGGAAGGATGGAACAATTTTAACCCTAACCAAACACTTCTCTTGTTTCCTGGTAATGGCGCAGAAATTGTTAAAAGATATTTGTCGGTTGAATGGTTAGCAAGGTGGCCTTGGCAGGCTAGTGTGGGTATCTCACGTTTCTGGCGAGATGGTGAGGCCCCTCAATCGATAGGTGGATCACTTACTCGTAGTTACCTTGGGTTTAAACATGTGATAGTAATTGATGATGTGGTTTCGTCTGGTGGAACTGCACGCCAATTACGTCGTTTGAATGAACCCTGGGTTCCTGGTGCTAAATGGCACGTAGCCACTTGGGTGGCGCAATATGCAGCAGCTACTAAGGGATTTGAATCTGTTTTTGCTACCGAATGGGTTGGTAGTAAAGATAGAAAAATCCCCATCAATTCTCTCTCCACTTTAGTGGAAAACAGAAAGATCGCTCTTTCCTATATCAATAAGAATTTTCCTTTCGAACCAGCATTTAATCAGATGTTGGAACGTTTGAGAGGAGATTCGAATATGTCGTTATGTGTAACGACGTAAAATAATACAACTGTGTGCCGGACACATTCAAAACCGGCATTCTCTTGTTGGTACCAAGAAGAAATAAAAAAACTCCTCAGTAATTGAAGAGTTTTTTTATTATTAAACATTTTTTAAATCTTTTTTTATTTGTTCCATCAAATCTTTTGTGTTTGAGAATTTTTTGGGGAGACGAAGATAGCGATCGGTGGTGGCGGTAATGGTTTTGCCATACAGATCGCCTGAGAAGTTAAATAGATGAACTTCTAAGCTGTCTTTTTTACTTATTGAATTATAGCCATAATATAGTAGCCCCGAGTAGTTGTTATTATCGTATTGTACATTACAAGTGTATAATCCTTGAGGTAATTTATTAGCTAAAGCGATATCTAGGTTGGCGGTACGCATGCCAATATTTTGGCCTTGGCCTTGGCCGTTTTCTACTGTGCCAGAAATAGTGTGGTTGCGATTAAGGGTAGTAACTTTGTAAATCGAAGCAATTAAAACAAAACCGCCCACAATTTGGGTGGCAGATAAAACATTATGATTTAAAAAATAGTCAAAAATTACAGCCGATACGGGCCAAGCTAATTCACACAAAGTAGCCAAAGAAGCGGGAATTTTTTTAAGACCATAATAATATAAATACATTGCCAGTGCGCCAGAAGTAAATACAATAACAACCAAAGTGCTCCATTGCGCGCTGTTAACAGTATTTAAATTAGATAAATATTTGTAGGCTGGTATAAGCATTATTAAAACCGTAAAACCAAACCGTAGGGCTGCCAAAAGTCCGTAATTAATATTTTTGATAGAGTATTTACCAAAAGTGGTAGACGAACCCCAAGCAAAAGCAGCTAATAGCGAATAAATGGCAATTAGATAAGAAGTACTGGCAATAGAACTGATAGTGGTTGGATCTTTGAAAGTTACAAAGTAACCACCAATAATTGCTACGATTGAATAAAAGTAGAATCGACGAGGGAAGCGCTCTTTTAACATTATAACAGCCAAAGTAATGGCGAAAATTGGCTGGAATTTTTGTAATAGGATTACTACCGAAATATCTTTAAAACCAGTTAAAAACACAGGTACCAGAAATAA
>LBTN01000040.1 GCA_000992085.1 Candidatus Magasanikbacteria bacterium GW2011_GWA2_37_8
TTATTACTATTATTTACTTATATATTATATTATTTATTTATATTTATTATTTAAAATTAACTTTTTTCAACTTCCAAAACTAGGCTTAAAATTGGGTGGTGGTGGGGAGGGGCGGTTTGGTGAATTGATTGGCGATTTCAGTTTTTTCACGAATTGTCTTCAGTATTGAGATATTACCACATTTTACCTTTGGCAGCAAATTCTTTACAAACAAAAATGTATTACATATTTATATAATAAAAATCACTCGTATTTCTACAAGTGACTTTATTTTTAATTAAGTAAGTCCACCCCATTTAAACGACAAATAATTTTATCATTTAAATGGGCTGAGTGGACTTTCGTACACCCAACCACGGTGGCGGGGTGTATGTAGCCGATTAGCAAAACGAACGGAGGGAAGAACTACAGCCGGAACTGTTCGGCGGTGACGTAGATCGGCCGCAAATCTACGGGCACGCCATGAGTGTTGATCCTTTCGACCACGGCTTTCATCTCGGGCGTGACCAGGGCGTACTTATCCGCGAACGCCTTGGCACCCGCGTAGTCACCCTTGGCCTGGATGATCATGAGCTCCTGGGCCATGCGCGTCACCGAGAGGAAGAACTTGGCGGTGTTGACCGTGTACTCGCCCGTCTCGGCATCGTAATCGTAAACGCCGTCGGCCTTCAGGTAGTTATAGATCATCAACTCGCCCTTGCCGTGGGCCTCTTCCGTGCCGAAGCGAACGCTTCGATAGAAGTTGACGAGCGAGCTGACGGCCGCCTTGTCGAGCCAGTCCTGGCTGTAGTACTTGGCGTCGACCAGGAATTGCACCGACCAATAACCGAGAAGGTCGGCCTTGCATTCCTCGAAGGCACCAGCCAGATCCTTGAGCTGCGCCCGGACCGTGGTCTCCTGGCCATTGACCTGGATGAGGCCCGGACCGAGTGCGTGCATGAGCTCGTGATGCAGCGCGTGCCTAAAATACACGTCCCAGTCCACGAGGATCGCTTGCTCTGGCCGGAGGACCACGCGAGCGATCGGCAAGACGCAGTTCTTGTACTTGGCCTCCATGATGTTGCGGAGCATGACCTTGCGGGTGCCTACGTTGGCACCCACCCACTCATCGTTCGGCAGGTTGAAGGCCGAAGTCTGGTAGCCGCGCTTGCCGTCGCCCGTGCTGTAGAGCAAGTCCACCGCGATGATGGGTGGAACCTTGGGCTGTTTGTAGCGGCGGTACTCGGCGGGCAGGGGCAGATCCTTCTCCATGTCGGGCAGATGCGTCTTGATCGTGGACAGCTCATCCGAGAGCTTCTGGTCCACGACCATGACGTAGGCTTCAGCCGCGGCCTTGGCGTTGACCAAGCCGTCCTCATACTGCTCGGTGGGGCCCATCACGATCGGGAACCTGGAGTCGGCCAGGACCCACGCCTTGTCGCCCTCGCGGTAGTTGTTGGTCAGGAAGCTTCCGGCGCGCGCCAGCAAGAAGTCGCGTTGGCTCTCGGTGTCTGCGAAGTTCGCCGCGAGTTGCAGAAGCCCGGCAGCCTCGCGCAGATCATCCGCGTAGGCTTCGGAGTACGGCACGCTCTTCAGCAGCCCCGTCGTCTCGTCCTTCTGGACTACCGTGTACGCATCCAGGATGCTGGCCTTCTGATCCGGGTGCATGTACAGGTAGATGTCCAGCAGGGGCTTGTCCAGAACTGCCGGGTAGAAGGTGGCGCCGAGCGGCTTCTTGCCTTCGCCGATGAAGGGCTGATTGTCGCTCACTCGGTTGTAGCGTCCGTAGTGGATGGACAGCAACCTGTAGAGATCGTAGTCGACTTTGGTGAAGTCGCCACGATCGATCAGGTCCGTCATCGCCGTCCAGATCTTCAGGCCGTCGTCGGAGGCCTGCTTCCAGAACAGCCGGTCGATGATGTCGGCGGCCTTGATGACCAGACGCAGGTACTGCTGTTCATCGTCGGTGAGGTTCTCGAGCGGTACTTCGACGCGCACGTCGACGAATTCGCTGTTCATGCGCTCGAGCTCGGCATCGTTCACGCGCGTGCTGTAGCCCAGGCCCTGCAGCAGATAGTCGGCCTTGGCGGTGACGACCGACGACGTTACTTCCGCCTGGGTTGTCTCGACCGCGTCGGTCGTCACGGTGGTGGTCTGCTCCTGTTGCTTGAGGTACTTCAGGATTGCAGGTACGAAGACCACGGCCAGGATGGCCAAGATACACGTGACTACCATGAGCTCGATCAGGTCGAATCCTCGCAGCCTTCTCATCACTTCCTCCTCAGAGATTTTTGCATCATTCCACCAAAACGATGCTCGGCATCTTCCCAACTCCGTGGTGGCGGAGTGACGCGACAGAACCGAACCTTTTCCTTCTGTGAGTTGTTTAAACTATTTCCGCTCACAAGTCCCGCTTGTGTACGGATATCATGAAGCAACCCTAAATTCGGGTCGCATTATTAAGGAACGTATATATTCCCCTAAAATGGGGTAAATCTATGAGTATTTAAACAGAGAGAGAGTAAAATGTCAATATTATGACAGTGTTGTAAAACAAAAAAAGGCAATGTGAATTGTCTTAAATAAAACATCTAAAAAATGGTTTCGACGGCAAATTATTTCTCAAATTGTCTGCGAGAGTTCCAATAGGCACAATGATCACAACCATCGCCAGATTGCGGTATTGCACCGTCTAAACATTTCTTTATTTCAAACAAAGTTTTTTCTACCCACGAATCATTCCCTTTATGTTCTATTAAATTCACATCAAATTCAATCCTTTTATCAAAGGCTTGTCGGTCCATTTTTCCAGTGCAATAAACAAAATATCCAATATTAGAAACTTTCAACCCATTCTGTCGTAGAAGCCACTGATAGACTTCCATTTGTCGCTTGTAACCGTCCTGCCATTCTTTGTCTAATGCTTTTACTGCTTCATCCTTGGCTGTGGCTTTATAATCAACGACAATATTCATTGAGCTCGGCGTGAGACATCGGTCTTGCGTCTATACCATATTCTTTTTGCAGAGGGTGTTGTTCATTTTTTACACGAAAAGCATCAAACTCCTGCTTTAAAAGATAATCCACGGCACTGTTTATGGAAAATGGAAATCCTGGTACTCGTTTTACACCAAGTTTATTGTCCAAATAAAAACATCTTGGACATTCCAAAAACAGGTCAATTTTAGAACGGCTTAACTTCCAGTTTTTTCCTCCATAGTTCCATGAGTCGCCTCTGTTTGGATTGTAATATTCGGACATAAAATTTTGTTAATTATAATATGGGTCAAACACTTGTACTTCCTTTTTACTAATAAGAGTCTTTGTTTTACTAATTTTTACCTTATCAATATATGACTTACCTTCAATTGATTTTTTAATCACCGGGTAATCAATCCAATCTGTAACGAAAATATTTTGAGCTTCGCCATCTACGGCTTTACATAATTTCTCATTAAGTGGTAGTTTGAATTTTAGACCAATCGACATTCTTTGTATCCAAATTTCAATTAACCCGGTATTTGAAAGATTACAAATTTTGTTCTGAATTTTTAGAAGTAGTTCCTTTTTAGATTTTATTGTTAGTTTTGATATACAACTCGATACTAAACCAGCTATCACAGGAAAAGCGTTAGGGTTGTTGTAAGCTATATCAATAAGTAAACTTGTTATTAATTTCTGTTGATTATAAAAATCTTTGTCATTAACTGCATCAAAAATTTTAGACAATCTATTTTTTAAAGTCCCTGAATTTGGATGCCACTTTCCAATTTGTTGAACAATCAATAGTTGGCGAAGTAATTCTTTTTTTGACAATTTTTTAGGAACGGCTTCAAATTTTAGAGCCTCAATCTTGTCAGGTTTTATTGAACCAGTAACAACATCATTGCAGGAATATGTTTTATTCGTATTCAGGCGGAAACCAAAACCTATCAATGCTTCACTAAGACATTTTAGAATTATATCTCCATCCGTTGTGTCATTTGTGAAAATTCTATAATCATCTCGATATCGTAAAATATAAAATTTTTTATCTTTTAGTGCAACATTAAGTTTTTTTGATAATTCCATATCTGCATAACCAAGGACGACCTCTGCAATAAAATCCATTAAAATACTTCCTTGTGGTATTCCATTAGTTTGACCATAAGACATCGCTTGAACATGGTGATCAATTTTATTTCCAAACAAATCCGTATATTTTTGCTTTCGTTTTGATTCTTCTTTTGTATGAATAGCCCAAGGTATTGAGTGTGTATAAATAGAACCATAACAATTAGCAATGTCAGTTTGATACAAAAACTTATATTCCAAAGCTAAGGTTACAGATTTCTTTTCTACATTGTTCACCCATTGGGAAATTTGAGATGCTCTTTGTTTAGATTTATATCTTGGCAATACGGGAATACTTTCACATTCAATATTTTTATCACTTTGAAACTCTTTGAAACGGTCTTGTAAAAATTTCCAATTATCTTTCTGGGTGACTACATTTACCAGAGAAACATATAACAAGGGATTTATAATTTCATATTTTCTCCAGGCATATTTGCCATCCTTATTGCCATACAAAATATGATTAACTGTTTCGTACTTTTTCGCTTTTTTGATGTCGCCAAATGTAAGTTCTTTATCTTTAAAATTTTTTTTGATAACAGAAAGTAATCTACTGAATGAAAAATAAGGTGGCAATTCTATATTTGAATAGGACTCTTGACTTATGAAGAATTTTTTTGCCTCTACTGAATTTAAATTTAAAACGTTTTTTAACATAGATTATACATCACTCAAATATAGCCAAAAGTTTATTTTCCAGATTTGGTTCTGTTATCTTGCTTACAAAGCATTTGGCAATTTTCTGCGATAGTCTTTCCGCCTTCATGCCAAGGTTTTATATGATCGGCTTCCATTTCTTCAATTTCAAAAGGCTTCTTACATTTTTTACAGATACTTTTTTGTCTTTCATACGCTTCACGTTTCATTTTATCAGTGAAAGCACGAATTGAAAGATATTTTTCTTGTCTCGTTAAAACATACGGATAAACACCAGATTTTTTCGTTACATCTTCATCTTGCATCAGCTCTTTAATTTCTGTTTCCAGTTTGCTGGCGCTCAACTTCTTATCTTTAAATTTATTATATAATTCGCCCCACTCAACACTATTCATTTCTCTACGATAATTTGTAAAAGTCTTTCTTGTCCATGCAATCACACTCTGAAAATATTCCCACAGCTCATCAGCATTTTTGTTGTGCTGGTGCTTGGCCATATAATCTTCTATCTTACTATCATTAATCCACGAAAGAGCAATTTCCAAATACTCTTGTCGTATTGGTGAACCGCTTACTAATTGTCCACCGTCATTCGCTAACAGATACGCCACACAGTTTGATTTGCTAAATTTTAGTTTGGCATCACTCAACCATGGACCAGTGTAGACGGCATTACGTAATTCTTGATCAGTCAATTTTTCTCCGGCAATGTTAATTATTCTAAACCAGTCTAGCCGTTCTTTGTCTGTGCCCTCGCAAAAATAAATCATTAATTCATAATTCAAAATTTGAGTTTGTTCTTCTTTGGTTAAATTATGGAAAAAGCGGTCGTTGAGTGAAAAATCCCCATTGATATATTGTCCGATGCTGATGGTGCGTTGTTGCCCATCCATTACTTCAAAATTTCCTTGATCGGTTTTGACCCAATACATTACATTGAGCGGAAAGCCATTTTTGACTGTTTCAAGCACGGCATCTCTCTGTTTGCCGGTATAAACAAACTCCCGTTGGTACTTTGGACGAATATCAAGTTTACCACCATAAGCGACAACGCCTTCTTCGGCACTATCTTTGTAGCCGACAATCACTTCACGAATTGGTATTTTGTGTAGATCAATTTTCATATTATTTTTTTACTTTCTTATTTTTAATTAAAATACGAGCATATTTTTCTTTACTTTCACCATGCACAATACCTCGATGTCTATGCTCTGGGTCCTTCCTTAATAATTCAACCTCTGGGGAATTATCTCCGCTGTGTGTTTGACCGATTATTTCAAATTGATTTGGATTATATTTATCTAAAAATGTTATTGGTACACCCATTGCTCCTTTGTAGTTCATTGGTATATCACTTACTTTATCAACATTTATAGCTTCGTAATTATCATACCTCGGGTACTCTTCAGGTGTATACTTTTTGTACAAAGTTAACTCCTGATGACGTTTTGTAGTTTCCATATTTGTAAACCATACGATACGCCCCATACTGAAAAATTTTACGCCATTTTCAATCTTTATTCTTGACTCTGTTGGTATATCATAATCCATTGGGACTTGAAACCATTTTGTGCCACCGTTATCATAACCAAGCCATAGTTTGTTTTCTTTTATAAGTTTAAAAAAATCTTTATATGTAATTGCGTTCTGATCACCAAGAATAATGAACTTCTTTTTATACTCAACTAACTGTGCCACATACTCGCGAAAGAGCGAAAATGGTGGGTTAGTTACCACAATATCTGCTTGACCAAGTAGTCCGATGCACTCCTCACTACGAAAATCTCCATCACCCTTAAGTGGGGTGGCGATATTGGCATTATTTTTTAAGAGCCACTTCACATCAGTAAGCCCTACCGCGCCATCAGCATCTACATCTGTCACTTCATTGAGCTCAATCTTGAATGGCTCTTTGCCTTTCGGCTTTAAGCCTTTAACTTCAAAGAGTGGTAACTGCCCTCCAGCAATTGATGACTTTATATAACTGGTTGTGATTAATTTTTTGAGACCAAGAGAATTAAAATTGGCGGCAAAATATTTAAAAAAATTACTTTCATATGGATCGTCACAGTTGCAATAAACAACCTTGTTCCGAAACTGGTCCTTATAGTGCTTCAACTCTTTTTCAATATCAACAAGCTGGGTATAAAACTCATCTTTCTTTGCTTTACTTGCTTTATGAAAGTTACTATTTAATGACTTATTCACCATAATTATTTTTTAGTTATTAAATCGTACGCCAAGCTGGCCATTGATATATAATGGATTGCCAAATTTTTATCCAAATCTTGGGCGGGTGTGTGTGCTTTTTCATTTCGCAAAAATTGAATGGACATATGCAAAAATTTCACTCCCTCAAAAAAATCTTCTTCTGCTTCGTTTTTCGGTTTGTGGCCAAAAATCTTTTCTTGATTCGATTCCGCAAAAGCCTCGTGGGCTTTTTCTTTGCCTGTAATATCTTTGAGCTTGTGACGAACGACTTTGTACGCTTCTTCCACCGCATTAAAATAATGCCCGCTATTGAGTAATTTTTGGACATGGTCAAAAACCTCTTTTTGCAAAGTTATATTGATATTGCCATTTTTGAAAGTAACATGTGACTTATTTTCAACTTTTATTTTTGTCCCAATAAGTTTTTCTCCAATATTTTTTGCAGCACTTATTCTATCACTTGGAAAATCTGCCCGCTTTAGATTGTCAATCAAAATTTGATTTTCAATATATTCAATAAGTTTCAATACACTTTTACCAACAATTTTTTCATCTGCTTTTAACCAAAAACCACGCATACAATTAGCTTTTGAACCGCTTGCGTATTTATATTTTTTATTATAAATATCAATCCCTATATCATCTCTAAAAAATTCTCCCATTGTCCGATCTGAAAAATTCAAAACATAACCACCACTCATTTGTAATAGTTTCTCGAGTATTTGTTTTTCAAGTGTGGTTAAGTCTGCCATAGTATTATTTTCCTCTTTCTATGTCAGCTTGCTGTTGCATCCATGCGTCTCCAGCCGCCTCAATTTCTTTATCTGTTGGTTCTCCTTCGTCCATTCTTCTTCGCCTATCATCTAAAATCTCGTCTTCAAACTCAAAATATAGCGTTCCTTGTGGCCTTCTTTGATAACCCAACAATTCCATAGCAAAGCTAGATAAACTATTTACTTCGCCGTTAATTTTTATTTTGTCGTTTTCAACAACTTCAGCAATAATATTCTGATCTCTCGTAAAAGTCAGTTTTGGTCCAACAGGTATTCCATATTTTGCAAAATGAAATCTTGAACGTCTTTCTCTTACTTCATCAACTTCTTTTTCTTGTTCTGCAGTTAAGCCACTGTCAATCTTAGTCTCTCTAATTTCTACTCGTTTTAATGCAAGAGCTGCATATTCTGGATTCATCTTAAAAAATTCTCGGCTATCACGTGCTCGACGATCGGCAAAAATAGAATGAAGCCATCTCTCCTCTTTTTCAGCATCTTCTA
>LBTN01000041.1 GCA_000992085.1 Candidatus Magasanikbacteria bacterium GW2011_GWA2_37_8
CAAAATCAGACCCAAATTGATCAAATTTAGCACGCTTTTCGGCATCACCCAAAACTTGATAGGCTTCATTGATTTCTTTAAACTTTTTCTCATCTCCTCCCGGTCTATCGGGGTGATGTTGCATAGCAAGTTTTTTAAAGGCTTTTTTTATCTCATCCTGCGTAGCATTTTTTTCAACACCAAGTAATTTGTAATAGTCTTTGGACATGGGAAATAATTAACGAGTAACAATGAATAACTAGCAATTGGCGATTATTTTACTACTTCACCTTCAATTGATCCTTCTTCTGGTTTTTTTGGTTCTTCAGCTGGCTGATCAGTGCTTGGTTGTTCGCCTGGTGTGCCAGGTTGATTAGCAGTATACATTTTTTGACCTACTACTTGTGCTACTTTAGATAATTCTTCTGATGTTTTTTTGATTTCTTCAACATTATCTTTATCTTTAACTTCTTTTACTTTTACAATCGCATCATTTACTGCTTTTTTCTCATCATCAGTAATGGCAATCTTTTTCTCTTCAACTTCTTTCATCATTTTTTCAGAAGTATATACCATAGTGTCAGCCAAATTGCGTACTTCAATCAATTCTTGCTTTTGTTTATCTTCAGCGGCATGTAATTCGGCTTCTTGTTTCATTTTTTCTACCTCTTCTTTAGACAAACCAGAAGAAGCAGTAATTTTAATTGACTGTTCTTTGTTAGTAGCTTTATCCTTAGCTTTAACATTTAAAATACCATTGGCATCAATATCAAAAGTTACTTCTACTTGCGGCACGCCACGTGGAGCTGGTGGAATTCCTTCGAGCATAAATCTGCCTAGGGTTTTATTATCCACTGCCATTGGACGTTCGCCCTGCAATACGTGAACTTCTACACCAGGTTGATTGTCGGCCGCAGTAGAAAAAACTTGAGTTTTGGAAGTAGGGATAGTAGTGTTGCGTTCGATTAATTTGGTCATAACGCCACCCAAAGTTTCCAAGCCAAGTGATAATGGGGTAACATCCAAAAGCAAAATATCTTTTACTTCGCCTTTTAGTACACCACCCTGAACAGCTGCACCAATTGCCACCACTTCATCAGGATTAACACTGATATTTGGTTTCTTCTTGAAGAATTTTTCTACAACAGAAAGCACTAGTGGCATACGTGTCATACCACCAACCATTACCACTTCATGTAGATCCTCTACTTTTAATTTAGCATCGTCTAATGCTTTTTGTACTGGGATTAAAGTATTTTGTACCAAATCCCCTACTAATTCTTCTAATTTAGAACGAGTTAATTTCATTACCAAATGTTTTGGACCAGAAGAATCGGAAGTAATAAAAGGTTGATTGATTTCGGTTTCTTGAGAAGTAGACAATTCGATTTTTGCTTTTTCGGCAGCTTCTTTAATACGTTGTAAAGCTAAATTATCTTTACTTAAATCAATACCTTGATCTTTTTTAAATTCATCCAAAATCCAACGAATTAAAACTTGATCAAAGTCGTCACCACCCAAATGGGTGTCGCCGTTGGTAGATAATACTTGCACGTTATCTGGTGCTACTTCCAAAATAGAGATATCGAAGGTACCACCACCCAAATCGTAAACCGCGATTTTTTGTTCGGTCTTTTTATCAAAACCATAGGCCAAAGCAGCAGCAGTTGGTTCGTTGATAATACGAAGCACATTTAAACCAGCGATCACACCAGCATCTTTAGTAGCTTGGCGTTCGGCATCATCAAAATAGGCTGGCACGGTTATAACTGCATCAGTTATAGCTTCGCCCAAACGTTCTTCAGCATCAGTTTTCATTTTTTGAAGCACCATAGCCGAAATTTCTTGAGGAGAATATTCTTTATCAGACATTTTAACTTTAACACCTTCACCAGCTTGAATAATTTGGTAAGAAAACTAGATTTCATTCAAACGTTCACCGGCTTTTGAAATAGCCACGATAGAAGGGGTAGTACGTGCACCCTCTTTATTTTCAAGGACTTTTGGTTGTCCGCCCTCGATAATAGCCATACATGAATTAGTTGTTCCCAAATCGATACCTAATACTTTTGACATATGTGTATATATTAATTTTAAATTATTAAATTAAATTTATTATAATGATCTACCCGATATTTTTGTTCCATCTACACTTAAAAACAATTCTTTAATAAACAGGAAAACTTTTTTGTGTTGCACAAATATTTTTTGGCCTTGATAATCAAACTCTCTTCCTTGCTCTAGCTCTTCTTTTGAATTAATTTTACCAACTAAATTTCTTTGGCCATTAGCTTCTACTAATAAATCTATTGGCTTACCAGTAAAATTTATACCATCCCAAACTAAAATAAAAGTACGATTTTTTTCTTGATCTTCATATATCATTGATGACATAGCGATTGTTTGATAAAATTAAATATTTATTTAGTAACAATTACTTTTGCTGGTCTGATTACTTTTCCGTTCATAGTATACCCAGCAAAAATTTCACGCAATATTTTTCCTTCTTCTTCGCCTTCTTCTTCACCCACTGCCTCGTGTAATTCTGGATTAAATATTTCACCAACAGTTTTAATTTCTTCCACACCATGACTTTTTAAAATCTCTGCAAACTGACGCAGAACATGGTTCACACCATCAACCCATGGATCGTTTATTCCTTGTTCCTTATTCTTTACTCCTTGTATCGCCATTCTCAAATGATCATACACAGGAATAAATTCTTCTAACACCTGCTGTTCACTTAGACGTGCCCATTCGCCACGACGCTCTGATACTTCTCTTTGTAAATTTTTATAATCTGCCAAAGCCCGTTGCCAACCAGATTTGTATTCTTCTGCTTCCTGTTTGTATTTAACACAATCTTTACAGCCTCGATGAAAAAAACCTGGTTTAGCTTCTGATTGTTGATTATTGGGTTGTAATTTAGCAATTTAAGAATTTGCAACAACCCAACACTCTCACCGTAATCCATTCTAGTCGGACCGACTACAATTAATAATCCTTGACTGCCAAACTTGGTAGCCACCAATCCACAAGCGTTACCAAAAGGATTGTTTTGCCCAATCAAAATATTTATTTCTTGATCAATTGTCTCAAACATTTTACCCATCTCATTTTCACAGTTATCAAATATATTAGATATAGAAGTTACACTTTGATTATCGCGAAATTCTGGCTGAGAAAACAAACTAGAAATACCAGTATAATAAATATTGTCAGAATCAAAAGCTACAATTACTGCTTCGCCAGTTTCTTCGGAAATCAATTTTGCAAAAGCTTTAACTTTTTTAACATCATCTTTTTCTTCTTTAACCAAATCCTCGATTTTCGTTTTAGTTTTTTGCTTTACCTTGTTTGTCTCCATTAAATTTTCTACATAGTACTGATAACCAAGTTCTGTAGGAATTCTACCGGCCGAAGTGTGGGGATGGGTTAAGTAACCCTGCTCTTCAAGCACCCGCATTTCGTTCCTAACTGTTGGGGCAGAAATATCTAAACCGGATTTTAAAACTAAAAAATTAGATCCGACTGGTTCGGCAGTTTTTATATAACTTTCTACTATCAATTTTAACAACAATTCTTGGCGTTTTTCCATATTATCACTCTTACCTAACGAGTGATAATATACACCTAATAAAACACCCGGTCAAGGGGCAAGTTATCCACAGTGTTAGTAGTTCGTAGCCAATAGTTCACAGCCAATAGGGTTACGGCCAATATGTGATAAAATAAAAAAACACCGGTTTAAAATCCGGCGTTTCCTTTAAAGTTTATTATGTTTATAAGCCATTTGGCTTCTTAACTATTGGCTATTGGCTATTGGCTATGAACTAACTATAAACTATTTATCATTAATCGATCCAATTTCGGAAAGTAGAATATTTTCTACATAGATACCACGAGCATAAAAAATACGTTCTAACTCATTCTTTAGTTCCATTTCTACTGCATCACGTTTTGGACCAATAATATCGGTATAATCAAACCGAGAAAACACCATGCGTACTCGGCTGCGGATAGTAGGACGGACGATTTTGGCAACAAAATCTTCGCCGATAGTTTGCCAAATTGAAGGAATTTGATGAACATCTAAACGGAGCAAAATTGTACCTTCGGCACTAACACGCTTACCATCTTGGGTAACTGCGGCAATTGGGATATCGCCCATTGCTCTTTCGTTGCTAGGATTAAAATTGCGATTAATACTGTATTCTAAGGTTTGGGTATTAAACAATTTGGCTTTTTGCCAAAATGGAATTTTTAGATGAAGACCTGGGGTTAAAACTTTTTTTAATACTCCCCTGCCTAAATCATAAACACAGGCTACATAACCTGGTGGTACATAAATAAAAAGACCTTTTAAAACGTCCTCCACAACAAACGAATACATTAACTTATCTAGAGAATCGCCAGCCATATTTTTAAAATTATATATTTAGAAATTACTACTTTTTCTCTACCTTAGGGGCGGGAAAAAATATCATACGTAATATGTGTATTATATCAGAGAATATCATTGAGGTCAAAATGAAAAGCGATTTTACCATAGGCAATAACCAAAGGGCGAAAAAAGTGAACAGAGGAAAAATTAAGAGAAAAGTAACCTGACTAGGCTGCCAAATTTTACTTTTTCGATTTTCAATGATAATTGAGAAAAACAAATAAAGCGCTGTAATTCCTGCCCATATAGCATCGTGCACTTTTCCAACTTCAAAACCATAAAAAATAGTATTAATCTTACCGGGGAAATCAATACCATTATATAAAATTTTAACAATTTTATCTCCACTAATACCGCGAATAAACACCTGATACAGTAAAACTAAAACTAATAACTGAATTAACAAGGTTAATACCTTGGCCCAAGGAGAAATTTTATGCTTTTTCATTACCTTGCGAATAATTTCACTACGAGCTACCGAATCGTGTTCAAAAGCTTTAGACTCGGCCAAAGCTTCTTCTTCGGCTTTTTCTTGACGGATAGAGTTACGCTCGGTAATAAAGGTAAGTGGTAAAAGTAAAATACGCAAAAAAATGGTAAGCCAAATTACCGCCCAACCAAGGTTAAAATCAGCAATATTACTATAAATCCAGATCAACGCATTAAACAATGGCTGATAAAGGAAGATAAACCAAATGGTAGAAAGCATAAGATTTTATATGGGCATTATAGCACAAAACTGTCTTTTTGTCTAACAAGATCGATAATTTAGCCAAAATATACGTCTCTTTTCGGGAAAACGCTCAATTGCATAGCGAAGCATAGTGCGAGGCATAGTGCCAGCATAATGCTTTAAAAAACCCTCTTCTGCTTCAAACGAACAACGTTTCCCTACTTCACGAAGCATCCAACCCACTGCTTTGTGAATTAAATCATGAGTATCGTGTACCAAAATTTCGGCTATTTGCAAAGCGATTGCCGGATCCTTTTGATAAATATTGTAAAAAGTAGCCAATATGGCCACACGCCTTTCCCATAAATTTTTAGAGTGGGCTAATTTTATTAAAATACTTTTATCTTTATCTGCCAAATACGACCCCACAATCCGTGGCGCAGTTAAATCCACCAAATCCCAATTATTAATATATTTTTTAATATTTTTTAAATAAAGCGTAAAGATTTTCTTTCGTTCTGTTTCAGCGCCTTGTTCAAATTTCTTAACCAAAATTAATAAAGCCGTTAAACGCTCTTCGTGATACGGAGAATGTAATAATTTTTCTGTTTCTCTTAAACCTGCGGTCTGCCAATACATTTTTACAACTTGGCGAATATTTGGCACCATCACACCCAAAAACTTATCCCCTGCCCCATATTCTCCAGGAGCTGTTTTAAAAAAGCGTTGTAGCAGTATTGCTTTTTCTTTACTGGCAAAAGTATGAAGGGTTGTTTTTATTTGATTAGCTGAGGTCATAAATTATAACAATCAATTAGACTTCAACTTCTTTGTCAATTTCTAAAACAATAAATTTAATCCCAACGGATTCGAGTATGGGTGGTGGAATGGTGTGAGAGGCGCCTGGTGATTTTAGGATTCCGTCATGAATAGGAAAACATTGTTTGGGGTTTATTTCTTTGGCGTAATTGATTGCGTCGGATAATTTTGTCCAAGGGCCAGCAACAGGCAAGGCAAGAATATCTACTGGTTTACCGGGATTAGTAAAAGCATCTCCTGGATAAAATAGTTTGTTGTTAATAAAATATCCGGTGTTCGCCATTGAGGGTAAAGTAGAATAAATAATCGCGTGTTCTTTACCAAAAGCTTCAATTAAAACATTTTTAAAAGAAAAACTTTGTCCGTCTTCCACGGCTTCATAAGAAATGTTTTTTTGATTTAATAATTCACCAACACTTTTGTTCGTGATTATTTTTACTTGCGGATTATTCTCTAAAACTTTTTTTAATGAATCTATGTGCAAATGATCTTGATGGTCGTGAGTAATAAGAACAATATCAATATTTTTTACATTATCTTGCCCGCTAGAATACATGCCCGGGTCAGTTAAAATCCTTACTCCGTTTTCTTCTATCAACAAACAACAATGGCCGAATTTTGTGATTTTCATAATGACAATAAATATAAATTATTACTATTAATAATACAACAAAAAAACCCTAATGTATAGGGTTTTAAAAAAGAATAATTATTACCCTGTTTCGCTTTAGTTGAAGCTCGTCAGTTGCCGCTAGACGGCAAGACAGGGAGACGGAAGGGGGCAGGACCCTTCCGTCTGTCTGATACTCCGACATGAAATCGGAGTAGATCGGTCGCGTTCGCTGGAAAGCGAATTTGACACAAATATTTTTACTCGGCCTGCCTAACTACCAAGAACTGGTAGTTTATCGCAAGATTTACGTGTTATATGGTCTCATGCGACTTGCGCACTACCACCTCGGGAGTCTTACGAACAGCTTGGGACATGGCGGCTCCGATCATTACGACCGTTTCCGCCAAGTCAGCGCCGTTCGGATCTTCGAACAACATAGCGAGGTCACCATACTTCGCCACCATGAAGGCGGCGACAGCTTTGGCAAATTCGCGTTTGCGCCGTTCCACAACCTTTTCCAGGGTAGTAGAGCGACCAGGGTCAGCCGCCATCTTATCGACAGCGACCTTGCCTCCATCACCATTGCCGCCTTCGACTTTGAGGATCGGCGGAGGTGTGGGACAAGTAGCGGCGACAGGAGACAGCGCGGAAGAGCTGTCAGGCACAAAACCCACCGCTACTTTTCCAGCGCGAATCTTTCTCGGGCCAAGAACAGCCCTTACAGATCCAACACCAACGGTGTTTGGCGGGCTAATTTCCGCCAACTCACGGAGTGCCTTTTCAGTCCAACCAATGGACCATGTGCCTCCACTAACCCTCCAATAACCGAACATCAGCACCCACCCCTCATTTTTAGCCCACATATAATACTGGTAAGCCGAACCTTCCGTTCCACAACCAGACACTCGGTAGGCGTCGGGGCCGGTCATGTTCTGACCGTCCACGGCCAAGTAGATCTTCTGCAGGCGCTCCAGACGTCCCATGCGTTCGTTTGTGCCCACAGGCAACACCTGGGAAACGTCCACTCGACCGCCTTGGACCGCTGTGTTCGGCGGTATGGACCCAGACGAAGATCTC
>LBTN01000042.1 GCA_000992085.1 Candidatus Magasanikbacteria bacterium GW2011_GWA2_37_8
TAATGTAATTGCAATATCAAACATATTTTTATTTTATTTACTATTCACTATCGGCTCCGAACTATCAATCACTACTATTGGCTGTGAACTACGTTAAAACCACCGTCTAATCCCCTTCCAATACATTTTGCGACTAGCCAAAATTTTTACTCTAGCACTGCGTGTATAAGACCGATCTTTAATAATCTCAACCCAACCTTTAAAAATAATACTAGGATTAATTAGTAATAAATAACCTAATTTTTTTAATTCATACCAAACAATTGGAAAAAAATCCATTAAAATATTTTGCCAATATTCGTTTTTATACAAAGTACGCAAATGATTTTTGTACGAATGGTATTGCACAAAATATGATTGTTTCTTTTTATTTTTTAATGCTGCCCAATCACCCATTTCTTTTGGGCCAGCGCCGGTTCGATCATGATAAGCAACTGCGTCTAATAATACATATGAAACATAACCAGCATTACGCAAGCGATAGGCCAAATCTAAATCTTCTTTATAAGAATGATAGGTAGGATCAAATAAATTATTACCTGGTAACAAAACTTTATCTAACAAATTTTTTCGATACATTGGAAAAGCGCCAGACACACCAAAAACTTCTCGCACTGGTTTGCCATAAATTTCTCGCACTTCTTTGTTCTCGCTATCTTTAGCCCATTCTTGACGAGTAAGCCATTCGACCGCGCGACGATTACGATACAGTTTCATACCAACAGCATCGATTTGGGAAGTAAAACCTTCATTAGCAGCAGCAATAATCTCTAAACCGTTTTGTTTGGCAGCCAAAACTTTTTCAAATTCCAGAAGCGCTTTCTCATCCTTATCCTGACGGGAATAAAAGAAAAACCAAAATTCTCTTGATTTTTAATTATTTGATACGAAATACCAGAATCTTTTAATTCGGCTTCAACTAATTCCAATGTTCGATCAGTCGAAGCATTGTCTACAAAAATCAATTCCCAGTCTTTAAAAGACTGTCGTTTTAAAGACACAAAAAGATAAGGAATGTATTTTTCTCCATTATATACTACTAAATTGATAGTAAGTTTGGACATAAAACGAAAATTTTTAATTCTATAATTTTTAATTTTTAAATTTACTCTCCACCCATACTAACCCAATTGCCACAGGACGTAAAATCGCGATTACTAACCATTTGTACCATGGCTCCCATTTACGAAAATACTTTACCATACTAGCAGTAAACCACTTTTGTTTCAATAAGCTGGGCAAACGCTTAAAATTTTGTCCTACATAATCTACACAACTAATAATTGGGGTATACATTACTTTATAACCGTTCGCCCAAGCTTCTCGGCAAGTATCTACATCTTCAAACCAAATAAAATAACGCGGATCAAAACCCCAACCCAATTTGTTGGTTAATTCTTTGCGAATAAGCATAAACGAGCCACGTACACTATCTACTTCCTGTTCTTGTTCAGAATCAAAACCTTTATACAAATAATGGTCTAATATTTTAGGAAATAAATGGGGTAGTTTTAATAAAATCGCCACTTGATCTAAAAGCGTAGGAAATCGACGTGGTTTGGCATTTTCATTAAATTTTCCGTCCTCATCTATTAATTTACAACTAACAACACCGACCTCTGCTCGCGTTCGCATCCAATCCACTATTTTTTTAAGCGACCTTGCTTCTAAACGCATATCGGGATTTAAGAATAAAACAAATTCTCCGGTTGCTTGTTTTATCGCCACATTGTTGGCTGCGCCAAAACCAATATTCTTTTTGTTAGCAATAACTTTAACTTCTGGATATTGATTTTTAATAATTTCAATCGAACTATCGGTTGATCCATTATCCGTAACAAAATATTCGTATACCAAACCTTCTACACCAGCTGGTACAGATTTTAATTGTTCTAAAATTTTTTCTTTATCGTTGGTATTAACGGTAATAATCGACAAATCCATATTATTTCTTTTTCAACTGTTCTTTAAAAAAATCTACATAAGGAATCGCGGTTGGATCCAAGCCTTCAAGCATCGCGCCGTAAAAACTTAAGTAACTAGAAAAAATCAAAGCTTCAAATGCTTGTCCTAACCTAGTAGCTTCGGCTAACAAATATTCTACATTAGCAATATTGTTTTGCGCTAAAATATTTCTGGTTACTTCTACTCGTTTTACAATTCGTTTATCATACAAATCAGAATTAAAAATAACTGTTAAAATATTTTTTGGATTGCTAGCTGGCAATTTCATTCCTTCAAGCAAATGGTGATTTAATTCTGGAATCGCAAATGATACCGCCAAACGTTTGTTATTTTCGTTCATCTGATTGGCAACTACATGAGCACTGCCCACCAAATGCTCTCCGGCCATAAATATTACTGCTTTATTTTTAAGTAATAGCGATACCCGTTTGGCCAAATTATCTTTCGTTTCTATACCATATAAATTGGTATATTTTTCGATTGTTTTTAATATAGTTTGCAAATCTTTGTCACCAAATTTAATTAATCCACAATTTTTAAAAATAATTAACTGACCCAAAATCGCATACCCCAAACCCATTCGCGGCGAACTACAGGGATTGTTGTTGGTAGCAAATACCAAACCAGGAATTCCAGCCTTAACCATTTTTGCCAAATATTTTCCAGAAGTAACAACAACTATTTTGGCTTTTTTCTTGGCGGCCTCTTTAGCCATTACCAAAACTTCTTCGGTTGATCCAGAATAACTTGATAAGATTACCAAAGTATCTTTGTTTACATATTCAGGCAATAAATAGTCATTAGAAATTTCTACTGGCACTTTTAATTCTTGACGAAAAACAGATTTAATTATTCGAGCAGGCAAATTCGATCCACCCATTCCAGCCACGACTACATTTTTTACTTTTTTGTAAGATATAGGGAGTTTTAATTTTTTTCCTTCTTCCCAAATCTGTTTTACTTGTGCACCAAGCAATTCAATCGATCCCAACATATTTTGAGAATCTAATTTTTTAATTTCGTTTAGATTGTTTAAAATAGACATACTATTAAGTTATTGTTAAATTGTTAAATTGTTAAATTGTTTTGTGATAGATACTAGTGGCTAATAAACGGCAACGGTACACCAGTTAACGGCAACACACCTACCATTGCCCCGATATTTAAAAATGATTGCCAAGCCAGCCAAACTACTATTCCGGTTACTAATAAACGTCCAAAATCATCTGGGGCAGATTTAGCAATAGATAACCCCCGCCAACTTATCATTAAAATTAGCAATAATAAAGCGGTAGAAATTATAAAACCATTCTCTTCGGCAATAATAGCATAAATAGAATCTGAACTTACCTCTGGCAAATATTGAAATTTTTGACGTGAATGCCCTAAACCAAACCCCCAAAAGCCACCCGAACCAATTGCTAAAAAAGCTTGATTCATATGATAACCAATACCCTTTGGGTCTAATTCTGGGTGTAAAAAAACAGTTAATCGCTGCATACGATAAGGTGCGGCTAACATCAAACCAATAAAAACTACCACTCCCAATCCACCCAAAACTGCCAAAAACTTTTTTGGTACCTGTGCTACATAAAGCATCACAAACAAAATCACTACGATAATTGATAAAGTACCAACATCCGGCTGTATTAAAATCAAACCAAAAGCTGGTGCTAAAATTGCTAAAATTGGCAATAGACCAAATTGCCAATTACTTTTATCTCGCTCTTTATCTGATAACAAACGCGCTGCCATAATAATAATTGCCAACTTGGCAAACTCGGCCGGTTGAAAACTATAACCACCAATATTTATCCAACTTTTAGAACCATTAATTACGTTGCCAACTCCTGGCACAAAAACTAAAACTAATAAAATAATCGAAAAACCATAGATAAACCAACTAAACTTTTGCCATTTTTCATAATCGATTTTCACTAACAACCAGAACAATAATAATCCAGGTAACAAACCATACAAAACTTGGCGCTTGAGATAAAAATAAGTATCACCAAATTTTTCATATCCAACAGGACTACTAGCCGAGGTTAGTACCACCAAACCAAAAACTACTAAAATCAAAATTGCAATAAGAAATTTTTTATCGGCTTGTAAATGTTTTTCCCGCCAACGCATCATAAAGCTAGATATTTAATCCTACAATCAACCACAACGCCAATAACAACCCGACATGTAAAATAGCCGTAGTGATTACTAACACACGAGATAATAATTTCTCGGAACTATAAATTAACCAAGAAGCGACAAAATTAAACAAAAGCAACAATAAACCACCAGCTGGTAAATAAAAAATTCTCCACCAACTACCCAATAAATCAATCCCAAAAATAATATTATAATGCAAAAAAAACTGCTCGCTAGTAGGATGAATATTAGCGATTAAATACCACCACATAAAAATCTGTAAAAATACAGTGACTAAAAGTGGAGCAGTTATCCACCAGTCGCGTAAGTATAATTTTGGAGAATAAAATAACATAAAATTAGGCTTTAAAATGACAGCTATTTTAAGCTAAACTAACATTTTTTTATATAAATTCTATAGCTTTATTCTAACAAATTATCCCCTTCTTGACAAGTAAATGATTTTAAGGTAAAATACTGCCCACATGGCTTTAGTCCGATAAGCCCATTACTTTATAACTATTTTTCTATGTCACATAAGAAAGCTGGTGGTTCTACCCGATTGGGTCGCGATTCACAAGCAAAACGCCTAGGAATCAAGATCCACGACGGTCAAGACATCAAAACTGGTATGATTATTGTTCGCCAACGTGGCACCAAAATCCATCCTGGTAAAAACGTTCGCAAGGGCGTAGACGACACTTTGTATGCTGGTATGGTTGGTAAAGTCAAATTTACCAGTGTTAAGCGCCGTCGTTTTGATGGTAGTCTAAAAATGGCTAAATTTGCTAACGTAGTGGCTGTTTAAAACCAATACAAAACAAAATCCGGATCAATTTGACCCGGATTTTTTATTTTCCTTAATTCCCCACCTCACCCCTATTGGCTCAGAAATATCAACCACCTACCACTTATTGGCTATGAACTTTTATCATTTTATCCCCCACTCTTTCTTTAATTCTGCTACACCATCTTCCAACATCACACTTGGTTCCCAGCCTAACAGTTCTTTGGCTTTTTGATTATTTGCCCCAGAAAATCTTTGATCACCCAAACGAGCAGGCACATAAACAAATTCTCCCCCCATTATTTTTACTAATTCATTTACAGTGGTTGGCCGGCCACAGCCAATATTAATAGTTTCGCCTTTACCAACCTTATCCGACTGCATAGCCAAAATATTGCCTCGCACCACATCTTTTACATGAGTATAATCACGATAATATTCTCCATCACCACAAATTGTCATCGGTTTATTTTCTTTTTTCTGTTTTAAAAATTTACCCACCACTAATGCATAGGCACCATCTGGATCAAAATATGGTCCATAAACATTAAAATATATCAAAGACACAGTTTCTATACCAAATAGATCAGCAAAAATTCGACAATAATGTTCACCGATTAATTTATGTAGCGCATATGGGCTAACTGGTTTTTTAATTACGGCGTCCTCTTCTAATAATTTGCCCGTGTCCTGCCCACCATATGTAGAAGATGAAGAAGAAAATACTACTCGTTTTATACCATTACGTTTGGCCGCCATCAAAACTTGCAAAGTACCATTTACATTTACATCATGGGTTAGCTCTGGGTTTTCTACCGAAAAAGTAACCCGTGGCAAAGCAGCCATATGAAAAATGCCGTTTACACCAGCGCAAACTTTATCCAAATCAGCAGAATTACGGATATCGCCTTCAATATATAAAGCACCAGCCTGTATTCGCTCTGGTTTTTTTCCAGCTACATAATTATCCAACACTACTACTTCGTGACCTTGGCTTAATAATTCCTTGACTAAATTAGTGCCGATAAACCCGGCACCACCAGTTACTAGGTATTTCATAAATTTAACAATTATTATTCAACTTAACCATTATACAATGATATTTTGTCGAAGGCAAATTTTAATTATTAAATAAAAACTACCCGGAAAAATCCGAGTAATTTGCCCCTCCCTTTACTTGTTTAATATTATATCATAATTCAGCGCTGCTACATACCAATACCTGTGGATAACTATTTTATAAAATAAAAATTGATTACAATTTACAGCAATGATACTTACGGCTTATATTCTTTAGTGCTAGATATGCAAGGTGATAAAACATTTATTCTTGACTTAAAATTAACAATAAATTATACTATCCTAGTATGATTAATAAAACTTAATTAATTTTAACCATTATAAAAGTATGGAAAATAGATTACCCACAATTGGTGAAAAAATTACAGATTTCGATCTAGATATTTACCAGTCGGAACAATTCAAAAAAATAAAACTTTCAGATTATCACGGCAAATGGTTGGTGCTCTTTTTCTATCCAGCCGACTTTACGTTTGTTTGCCCAACTGAATTAGAAGAATTGGCAAATAATTATCCAACTTTCCAACAAATTAATACCGAAATATTATCTATAAGCACCGACACTACTTTTGTTCACAAAGCTTGGCATGATCATTCGTCAGCTATCAAAAAAATCAACTACCCAATGGTAGCCGATCCCACCGGACAACTTTGTCGTGAATTTGGGGTTTATATAGAAACCGAAGGTTTGGCTAGACGCGGTACTTTTATTATTGATCCTGATGGCATTCTACAAGCTTTTGAAATCCATGCCAATAATATCGGCCGCAGTGCTACTGAGTTAATTCGTAAAATTCAAGCCGCCCAATTTGTTCGTGAAAATAACGGCGAGGCTTGCCCAGCCAGCTGGAAACCTGGTAACAAAACTTTAACCCCAGGGATTGATTTGGTAGGAAAAATCTAATTTTAAGATAAATTATATGAATGAAACAATTGTTAATGGTATTAATTTACAAGTTAATGAAGAATATTTTTCTTCATACTTAT
>LBTN01000043.1 GCA_000992085.1 Candidatus Magasanikbacteria bacterium GW2011_GWA2_37_8
GCCATAGGTTTTTTACGAGGCTTAAAAGCCTAACCGTCCAAGACGATGGCCACTCACTAAAAAGCATACCATTTCTGGTATGCTTTTATTATAGGAACCGCCCCAAAGAGGGCGGTTTAGTTTAGATAAGTTTACATTTCTTGCACGATTGTTTTTTTGCATTCTACACAAGCACTAGAAGTAGGGCGCGCCAATAAACGTTTTTCGTCGATTGGTTTCTTGCAATATTTGCAGATGCCGTAAGTATTTTTGGTTAAACGATCCAAAGATTGCACAACATCGCGCAAAGTTTTTTCCAATGATTCTTCTAAAGGAAGATTGGTGGCGTATTCGGTAACTTCGGCAGCATTTTCGTCTTCTTTATCGCCGTATTGAGGAAAAGCACTATCATAATCACCCTCAACATGTCCGCTTTTGCGAGCGAATTTTTCTAATTCGCTAGTAAGTCGAACTTTTTCTTCTTCTAACAAAGCTTTTATTTTTTGTAAAAATTCTTTTGAGAAAGCTAATGCCGGCATATAATTTAAGAGAGATTTAAAATACCATCCCCATAGAATGGTAGCTGATAGCAGTATTATAGCGTTTTAATGGTTGCAAGTCAAGCAGGTGTAATAAAATCCTAAATAAATTATCTAATTTTTGGCAATAAACCCGATTCCGACCCAAGGATCGGAATACCTGGGCGGGTTTTTTAGTAGCAGAGCCGGTTCCGCCGACAGAGTCTAGGATAATTTAATATTCCGCCGCAAGCGGCTGAGTATTAAATTTCTAATAAAAAAAGGGCGTAGTAACCCGATAAACATAGTTTTAAGGTTCTCGCCCTTTGGCGACTGTCTTAGGTGAACAGAAACCGTGAAAACAGTTGTCTGCTAGAAACCTAGACAGTTTGACCTTCCGACCACTTGGAGGTATTACCTCGGGCGTCAACTGCACAAGCGGCTAATTGACACAACGTATTTGAGGATACCGAGCAAGAAGTGCAGACTAGCTATTACTTTTATTATCTCTTTTGGCAATAGTAAGTCTATTTCTTGATATAGTTTGCAGTAGGAAGGTTGATATTTGCAACTAGTGCAAATAGAAGATTGTAGAATGAACTACATTATTAATCATATCATACTTTAGGGGTTTTGTCAAGGGGTAGGGCGTCTGGTTGTTTTTTGGCTAAAATATGCAAAAAAATGGCTAAAAATTGATGTTTTGGTTAAAAAATTTGTATACACTTGTGTATACAAATTTAGTTATAAGGTTAGTAAGGTTAGTAAAGTTTGTAAAATATTTGGTAATTTTTATAACTGAAATGTCTAAAATAAGCCCAAAAACGATTTAAAATTAAGAAAAGGGTGTGTTTAAAGTTATCCCCCTTTGGAGGTACTAGTACACAGACTTATCCACAGTTTGTATAGACTTGTGTATACAAATTTGAGAAAAAGGAAAAAATTCTCATAATATTAAAAGTTGTTTTGCATTGTCATCCTGAGTAAAGCGAAGGATCCAGGTTGGTATTGATTTGGTTGATTTGGCAAAGATCCTTCGCTTTGCTCAGGATGACAAATTGATATTGACTATTGACATTTTAAGGCATTTATGGTATACTAAAAGCCTACAAAATATCCTTGGAAAACTAGTCGGCCTTCTTCAGCGATATATCATTTGTAGTTTATTTATTAGTTATTTTCTATGAAGGGTACTATCAAAACCTTAGTGGCTGAAAAGCATTTTGGCTTTATCACCCCAGAAGATGGCTCGAAAGATGTTTTCTTCCACGAAACTGGTTTAAACGGCATTCAATTTGCTGATTTAAAAGCTGGTGACATGGTAAGCTTCGACGTTGAGCAATCCGACAAAGGACCACGTGCTATCAACGTTGTTCGCGCATAATCACTTCGAACTATTTAAACATCCCCTACCAATTGGCAGGGGATGTTTTTTATATCCATTCATTTGCTACTTGCCAATTGTTCGTTGCTAATTATTCACACCCTGTAATACTTCCACCCACTCTTGACAATTTTTACCCTTTAATATATAATGTTCCCAGAACGTTGAATCTTAATTTGGTGCCTATCTAACACCGAATTAAGGAGCAGACCTCAAAAAAATCGTGGCTGATTAATAAGGTCAGCTTTTTTGTTGCTTACCCTAAAATTTTAACAAAAATTTTTGTTGGTAACAACAATCCGCCTTGGGCGGGTTTATTTAAAAATTGAAAATTAAAAATTGAAATTTTCAGCTATGCCTACACTTAATCAAATCATTCGTAAGGGCCGTACTCCAAAGGTTCAAAAAACCAAAGTACCAGCTCTTCAATTTGCTATCGACAACTTGCATCGCAAGAAAACTGTGTTTGCCAAAGGCAGTAGTTTTAAACGCGGTGTTTGTACCAAGGTATATACTACCACTCCAAAAAAACCAAACTCTGCTTTGCGCAAAGTTGCTAAAGTACGTTTGTCTAATGGTATGGAAGTAATTGCTTACATTCCGGGTGAGGGTCATAACTTACAAGAGCACTCGATCGTTCTTATTCGCGGTGGTCGTGTAAAAGACTTGCCAGGTGTACGTTATCATATTGTACGCGGTGTTTATGATACTCAAGGAATTGAATCTCGTCGCCGTGGTCGCAGTGTATATGGTACCAAACGACCAAAAGCTGCTAAGAAATAATTTAAAATCTTTATTACACTTTAATTATCCACTATGAGTAGAGGAAATCGAAACAAACATCATCGTGATATCAAACCGGATCCAAAATTCGGCAATGTTTTGCTTGCTAAGTTTACCAATTATTTAATGGAACGAGGTAAAAAAACTGTTGCTCAAGATATCATTTACAAAACTTTAGAGGTGGTTGCTGAAACTACCAAAAAAGATCCGATCAAGGTTTTTGAAGAAACAATTAATACTATTCGTCCTCAAGTTGAAGTTCGTTCTCGCCGAGTTGGTGGTGCCAACTATCAAGTACCAATGCCAGTTCGTGGTGAACGTCAAAATTCTTTGGCTTTCCGCTGGATTATTGGTGCTGCTCGCAACAAAAAAGGACAACCAATGTATAAAAAATTAGCTACAGTGTTGATCGATACATCCAATAATACTGGTGATGCTGTGAAAAAGCGTGATGACGTTAATCGTATGGCTGATGCTAACAAAGCTTTTGCCCACTTCGCTCGTTTCGCTAAGTAAAATAAAAAGGTAGATTTTATTTATCTTTTCTAACTTATATATTTTCATATGCCTAGAGAATTTTCCCTAGAAAAAACTCGTAATATTGGTATCATGGCTCACATTGATGCTGGTAAAACTACTGTTACCGAGCGTATTTTGTTTTACACTGGTAAGAAACACAAAATCGGCGAAGTGCACGAAGGTGCAGCCGAAATGGACTGGATGGAACAAGAAAAAGAACGCGGAATTACTATTACTTCTGCCGCGACTACTTGTTTTTGGAAAGATCATCGTATTAACATTATCGATACTCCTGGACACGTAGACTTTACTGTAGAAGTAGAGCGATCACTTCGTGTTTTGGATGGTGCTGTGGCTGTGTTTGATGGTTCACAAGGTGTAGAACCACAATCCGAAACTGTTTGGCATCAGGCCGATAAATATAACGTACCTCGTATTTGTTTTGTAAATAAAATGGACAAATTAGGTGCTGATTTTTATATGAGTTTGGCTTCTGTTCAAGAACGTTTGTCTAAAGATGCAGTGGCAGTGCAGCTACCAATCGGTGCTGATAGTACTTTTACTGGCTTGATTGATTTAATTGAACAAAAAGCTTTTCATTTTGAAGGTGAAAAAGAACGATGTTTTAATGCAAAAATATTTAGACGGTGTGGCATTAACCGTTGATGAAATTCACACTGGTATTCATGCTTTAATTTTAAAAGGTGGAATGTACCCAGTGCTCTGTGGCTCTGCGCTCGCCAATGTTGGTGTGCAACTGATGTTAGATGCTGTGGTAAGATATTTACCAGCACCAATTGAGATGCCACCAGTAAAAGGTACTAATCCAGATACCGATGCTGAAGTAGAGTGCGAATTAAAAGACGACGCTCCATTTGTGGCTTTGGCTTTCAAAATTGCCACCGATCCATTTGTTGGAAAATTAATTTTCTTCCGTGTTTATTCTGGTGTGGTAACTTCTGGTAGTTATATTTATAATGCCTCCAAGGGTAGTCGTGAACGTTTGGGTAGAATTGTGCGTATGCATGCTAACCATCGTGAAGATGTTACCGAAGTTTATTCTGGCGAAATTGCGGCTGCGATCGGTTTGAAAGATGTTACTACCGGAGATACTTTGTGTACTGAAGATCATCCAATTGTTTTGGAACGTCCTACTTTTGCCGAACCAGTTATCTCTATGGCGATCGAACCAAAAACTAAAGCTGACCAAGAAAAAATTGGTGCGGCTTTGCAAAAGTTTATGGAAGAAGATCCTACTTTTCGCGTACATACCGACGAAGAAACATTACAGACGATTATTTCTGGTATGGGCGAATTGCATTTGGACATTATCGTAGATCGTATGCGCCGTGAGTTTAAAGTAGAAGCCAATGTTGGTGCACCACAAGTAGCCTTTAAAGAAACTGTTCGTCAAACTGCCGAAGCCCAAGGAAAATATATTAAACAATCTGGCGGTCGCGGTCAATACGGTGATTGTTGGTTGCGAGTGGAACCAATGGAGCAAGGTTTTGGTTATGAGTTTGTAGATGAAGTTAAAGGTGGTGTAATTCCACGTGAATATATTCCGGCTATTGAAAAAGGTGTAAAGGAATCTTTAACTCGTGGTATTCAAGCTGGTTTCCAAATAGTAGATATTAAAGTTACTGTGTTTGATGGTTCTTATCACGAAGTAGATTCTTCCGAAATGTCCTTTAAAATGGCCGCTTCGATGGCTTTTCAATCTGCTTGTAACAAAGCCACCCCAGTTATTATGGAGCCGATAATGAAGATAGAAGTTTTGACTCCAGAACAATATATGGGTGATGTGATCGGCGATCTTAACTCCAAACGTGGCCAAATTTTGGAAATGACCGAACGCGGCCAAATGAAAGTGGTGCGCGCGATGGTTCCTTTGGCCAGTATGTTTGGTTATGTTACTTCGCTTCGCAGTTTAACTCAGGGCCGTGCTTCTTCTACTATGGAATTTGATCATTATGCGGATGTACCAAATAATGTAGCCCAAACTATTATTACTGGAAAGAAAAAGTAGTGTAATTAGTTCATAGCCAATAGTGGATAGTGAATGAATAGAGCGAATTTAAAACGATTAGAAAAAACTTCTCCATAAAGGAGAAGCTTTTTCTAATATATAAAATTATGTTATACTAAAATTAGTAACCCCTCATCCACCCAAAGGAGGTGCGCTATGTGCGAAAACCGCGATGGAAAATTTATTATTCCAACCAAACCTTTGGCTGGAAGAGGCTGGTGCGTTGGCCAAATACTGGGCATGAAAAACAGTTTTTATGAAGTTAATATACTTTGGGTGCAATACCCTGAATACGCGGATAGCGACATTATAGGCATGCACCAAGAGTGCGTTAGGTAGTTTGACAACATTCAAGAGGCAATAGATTGTTTAAGTTCACAAGGCGTTAGAGATTTTATGCTCTCTGGTATAGAAATTGGCTATTAGCCCTTTTGTTCAGGCTCCACTTCGTGGAGCTTTTTTATTATTTAGAATATCGCCTGTGGATAAGCAGTGGAGAAAAATATATATTTACGAACAAAATAGTCTTGTAGTAAAGGGTGTTGACCTAACCCTATAAAATGGGATATAAATAAGATGAAGTGGGAATATGTGGATAACTATGGGAAAACTGACAATACATGTGAATAACTTTTAAACCCCAAAAATATGCTCATAGGTCAATACGAACACACAATTGATAATAAGAAACGTCTGGCTCTGCCGGCAAAATTCAGGGGGGAGCTGGGCGATAAAGTGATAATTACAAAAGGAATCGAAAGCTGTCTGGTTGTTTATACAGAAAAGGAATTCAAGATAATGTCAGAGAAATTAAGCAATTTAACAATCAGCCAGTCAGAGGCAAGAAGTTTTACCAGAATAATGTTAGCTGGAGCCATGGAAGTCGGTTTAGATAAATTGGGCAGGGTGTTGATACCGGATTATTTAAAAAAATACGCCGGTTTGAAAAAAGATGTGGTTATTTGCGGTTTGTCTAACAGGGTTGAGATATGGGATTGCCAAGAGTGGTTATCGTATACAAAAAAGGCAGAAAAAGGGGTTGATAAAATTGTTTCAAAATTAGGTTCGCTTGGAATTTAAAATGACACACGTTCCAGTTCTTACAAAAGAAGTTTTAGAATATTTAGACCCAAAGCCAAACGAAAATTTTATTGACTGCACAATAGGCGAGGGAGGCCACACAGAGCTGATTTTAGAAAAAAACAGGCCTAACGGAAAAATTTTGGGGATAGATTTAGACCCTCAGCAAATTGAATCTGCCAGATGGCTTGAGGCGCATTTCAAAGATAGAATAATTTTAGTCAATGATTCCTATGCAAGCTTGCAAGAAATAGTTAGAATAAAAAATTTTCCCTGCCTGCCGGCAGGCAGGAGCCAGA
>LBTN01000044.1 GCA_000992085.1 Candidatus Magasanikbacteria bacterium GW2011_GWA2_37_8
AAACAGTCCATTTTAGCGACTGTTAGATAAGGCCGATTAAGCACAGGTATGACATTTCTATTTTGCCGGCCGGTATGACATTTCTATTTAGCCTTTACAGTATAGCGCTTTTTCTTGCTTTTGTCAAGTTAATGTAGTAATATTAATGATGGTATTAGATTAATTATTTTTAAAATCTACCACTGATTATGTCCCATCTAAAATTTTTTAAACAAATTCACAAAACCGACGTCGCCATCGCTGGTGGCAAAGGGGCGTCGCTGGGTGAAATGAGTAATGCACGAATTCCGGTGCCACCTGGATTTGTGGTTTTGTCTTCGGCTTTTGATCGATTTTTGGAAGAAACCAAGTTAAATGCAGAAATTGAAGCGCGGTTAAAAGAAGTTAATCCAGATGATACTAATTCGGTAGATCGGGTAAGCGCAGTTTTGCGTGATGTTATTCATGATCATAAAATGCCAGAAGATTTAGCGCAAGAAATTTTGCAAGCGTTTGATGAATTAAATGCCGAATTTGTAGCTGTGCGTTCTAGCGCAACGGCCGAAGACGGATCGGTGGCAAGTTGGGCAGGGGAGCTTGAAACCTATTTAAATACCACTCGAGAAAATGTAGTTGAACGAGTAAAAAATTGTTGGTCTTCACTTTTTACACCCCGGGCAATTTTTTACCGTCATGAAAAAGATTTATCCGATCATTATGTTTCGGTGGCAGTAGTATGGTCAAATTACACCAGATAGTTATGTAGTTTCTAAATCAGATATGAGTATTATTGATATTAGTGTGGCGGAGCAGACGAGGAAGCTTATGAAAGCATTAAAACAAAGCGTGAGTGAAGATGAAGATAAAATGAATGAATGGGTGAATATTAAAGAAGATGAAGGCGGAAAGCAAAAATTGACTGGCAAGCAAATTATTGATTTGGCCAAAATTTGTCAGAATATTGAAAAACATTATGGTTTTCCGTGTGATATCGAATGGGCGTTTGCGGAGGGTAAGTTTTATATTACTCAGTCTAGGCCAATTACCACCTTATCGGCTAAATAACACTAAATAACACTACCTTGACAGAACCACGTTTTTGTGCTATACTATTATCAATTAATTGGGCAGGGCCTTTAAAGCCAATATTCCCAAAATATTATCTCTGTACCATAAAAGTACAGGGTAAAGGTCAACTTATTTAGTTTTCTCAAACAACATTTTGGGAAGTACAAAGAACAACATTATGGCTTTTGGTACTGATAGACAAATGTTTGATGTGGATCTAAGCTGCGCAAAATGCGGAGCCCACATTTCTCAATTGCCTTTCCAACCGTCTGGCGATCGTCCAGTATACTGTTCCGATTGCAACCGCGCTTTCCGCGACAGCAATCGTGATAGCCGTGGGGGTGGATTCTCCCGCAGCACTGGTCCTCGTCAAATGTACAGTGTTAATTTAACCTGTGCTACATGTGGACAAGCGATTACCCAGCTTCCTTTCCAGCCAACTGGTGACAAACCAGTTTATTGCCGGGATTGCATGCAGGCTAAACGCGGTTAATAAGCAAAAAATCAAATCCTTTCGAGTAATATCGAGGGGATTTTTTTGTCTTGAAATTTTGGTTATTAGCTGGTATAATTTCTATTATATGATTAAAAAACAAGAAAAAATCTTGGTGGCCATGAGTGGTGGGGTGGATTCTTCGGTGGCTGCTGCTTTGTTGATAGAAGCTGGTTATGATGTAACTGGTATGTTTGCAGTTAATTATGAAGATAAGGAACAAGGAATAAAGAATAAGGAAAAAATTTATAGTTGTTGGTTGCCAGATTATCAAGATGCTTTGCGGGTGGCGGCCAAAATTGGTATTCCGCTTATTCGGTTGGATTTTGTGAAAGAATACAAAAAGTTTGTTTTGGATTACATGTATAAAGAATATTCGACAGGGCGCACTCCAAATCCTGATGTAATGTGTAATAAGTTTGTAAAGTTTGGTTTTTGGTTAAAAGCGGCCGAAAAATTAGGATTTGATAAAATTGCGACAGGACATTATGCAACAGTGAGAAGGAATAAGGAAAAAGGAATAAGGAATAATGAGAATGTAAAAAAGTTACTCCTTACTCCTTATTCTTTACTCCTTTCAAAAGACACCAACAAAGATCAAACATATTTTCTTCATCAATTAAACCAAAAACAGTTAGGCAAGGTTTTGTTTCCGATTGGTGATTACACTAAAGACGAGGTGCGAAAGTTGGCTAAAAAATTCAACTTGCCAACTGCCAACAAAGAAGAAAGCATGGGGATTTGTTTTGTTGGTGAGGTAAATATGAAAGATTTTTTAAAAGGTAAAGTAAAAGCTAAGGCCGGCGTAATTGTTGATGTTAACGGAACAATTGTTGGCAAGCATACTGGTTTACCTTTTTATACTATCGGTGAACGCGGTTTAGGGCTTTCGGGTAGTGGCCGACCATATTTTGTAATTGGTAAAAATATTAAAAAGAACCAGTTGGTGGTTGGTTTTGACGATGATCCAGCTTTATTTAAAAAAGAAGTAACAGTTAAAAATGTAAATTGGATTGGACAAACACCAAAATTTCCTTTAAAATGCCAGGTAAGAATGAGACATAGGCAGGAATTGCAGAATTGTGTTGTGAAAAAAATAAGGAGTAAGGAACAAGGAATAATTAATGTTGTTTTTACCAAACCGCAGCGTGCTGTTACCCCAGGGCAGTTTGCGGTATTTTATTTAAAAGGCGAGTGTCTGGGTGGGGGAGTTGTTAAATAAAAATATATGAATTTTATAACATCAGACAATTCACGTTTTTCTCGTTTGTTTTATGTTGGTCTAGCCCTGTTAGCCGCTATTTTATTTGACCAATTTGTTATCCAATCGCATGGTTGGGGGGTGGGAGTATTTTTATTGATTGTTTTTTTAGGTTTGGGTTTTACTGTTTTAACCAAATATATGGGTCATTTAAAAAATCGCTGGGCTTTATGGCTTTTGGTGCCAATTTTTATTTTGGCTTTTGACCTAATGCTTTATAACAATGATTGGGTAACTTATTTTTTGCCATTGGTTATTTTTATTTTGTCGGTAATTTTTGCAGTGCTTGTAACTGTGAAAAATGAAAACAAATTTGTTTTTTATTTTAAAAATATTCCCGTAGTAAAAAATGTTTTTGTAGGCATTAAAAATTTAGGAGCGGTGTTTGGCGATTTGTTTAGTTGGAGCAAAAAAGAAGAACACAACGAAACCTATAAGCAAATTGCCGTTGGCTTGGCATTAGCTGTGCCAATATTATTGATTTTTATTTTGCTGTTTGCTGGTGCCGATAAAATTTTTAGCCAAGCTCTAGAAAGATTTTTTTCTTGGCATTTAAATCTAGAAACTTTTTTCCGTGTATTTAGAATTGCCATAATTACATTTTTTGCCAGTGCTTTTTTCTACACTTTAATTGGTCGTGAAAATGCGCTTAAAGAAGGAATAAAAATTTATCAAAAAATATCTTTTCCTGTCGCCGCGATTGTATTATCGCTAGTAAATATTTTATTTGCCATATTTGTTTTTATTCAAATTAAATATTTATTTGGTGCTCATGATTTTATAATTTTGTTAGTGCACTAAAATTATTATTAATTTTACAAATTTTTGTAATTGCAGTCTCGGCTTTAAAACGCATGAATTTGTATCAAGCCGAATATGGTTATACTACTTTACGATTATATGTAGAGTGGTTTATTTATTTTGTCAGCGTAATCTTTTTTGCACTAGGTGTAGCCATTATTACCAATTATTCATTTAGAAAGTTTTTTTATGGCGGCCTAATTACTGGTCTGGTGGCTTTTACTTTGATAGCTTCGGTAAATGTTGATGCTATAATTGCTAAGAAAAATATTGATCGTTTTGTAAATGAAAATAAAAAAATTGATCTGGGTTATTTAATGTATGGTTTGTCGGTTGATGCTATTCCAGAAATTGTTAAACTTAATCAATTTATTGGTTTAAAAAAAGTAGAACCACTAGTTCTTAATTGGAAAATAATGGGGGGTTATGGTAAAGTTGAAAAAAATAATATTCAAATTTTGGCTCCTTGGTATAGCGATGTATTAAATAATAAGCGTGATAAAATTTTCGTGCAACTACATTACTGGTCTGCATTTAATTTAGGCAGCCAGCGTGCTTTAAATAGTATAAATAGTATTGGTTTATGATCACATCCATCGAACTCCGTAAAAAATATTTAGAATTTTTTAAGAGCAAAGGGCATACGATTATTCCTTCGGCTTCTTTGATTCCCGAAAATGATCCGACTGTTTTGTTTACTACGGCTGGCATGCATCCGCTGGTGCCGTATTTGTTGGGAGAAAAACATCCGTCGGGAACAAAATTAGTCAATGTTCAAAAATGTATTCGTACTCAAGATATTGATGAAGTAGGTGATACTCGTCACGATACTTTTTTTGAAATGATGGGTAATTGGTCGCTTGGTGATTATTTTAAGAAAGAAGCCATTACTTGGAGTTGGGAATTTTTAACTTCACCCGATTGGCTTGGGCTTGATCCAAAAAAACTGGCCGTGTCTGTTTTTGAAGGTGACGCCGACGCCCCTTTTGATCAAGAATCATATGATACTTGGATTAGTTTGGGTATGCCAGCAGACAAAATTGCCAAATTACCTAAGAAAAATAATTGGTGGGGACCAGCTGGTCAAACAGGCCCGTGCGGGTCAGATACAGAAATGTTTTTTTGGAAAGGAAATAGCGAATTTCCTCCCGCCGGCAGTAATCCAGGTACCGATGAAGACAATTGGTTAGAAATTTGGAATGACGTATTTATGGAATACGAAAAAACCAAAGAAGGTAATTTTATTCCACTTAAACAAAAAAATGTTGATACCGGCATGGGGCTAGAAAGAACCTTGGTAACCCTAAATGATTATGTGGATGTTTTTGAAATTGATACCTTTTGGCCGCTTATTCAAAAAATCGAAGAAATTTCGGGTTACGAATATATAGAAAACACCGAAATAACCAGATCGATGCGTATTGTAGCTGATCATATTCGTACTGCCACCATGATTATGAGTGATGATCGGGGGATTGTACCGTCAAACGTAGATCAAGGATATATTGTTCGCCGTTTATTACGCCGTGCTATTCGCCACGGACGTTTACTAGGTGTTAAAGAAAATTTTTGCAGAATGGTGTCCGAAAAAGTAATAGAAATTTTTAAAGATATTTATCCGGAGGTAGAAAAAAACAAAGATTTTGTTTTTGGTGAAATTGAAAAAGAAGAAACTAAATTTAGAAATACATTAGAAAAAGGTATTAAGCAATTTGATATTTTTGTTGAAGAAAGCCGTGATCGTAAATTGTCTGGAGATGAAATGTTTGACTTATTTCAAAGCTATGGTTTTCCTTTAGAAATATCGCTCGAACTTGCCAAAGAAAGAAGTATTGAATTAGATCCTGAAGCAGTGGCTGTATTTAATAATTTAATGAAAAAACATCAAGATATTTCTCGGGCTGGTGCCGAACAAAAATTTAAAGGGGGACTAGCCGACAATTCCGAAATTTCTACCAAATATCATACCGCCACCCATTTACTTTTGGCAGCACTGCGTCACGTACTTGGTGGCGAAATCGTGCAAAAAGGAAGTAATATCACTGCCGAACGACTGCGTTTTGATTTTAATTACCCCGAAAAACTTACCCCCGAGCAAATTAAAGCAGTAGAAGATTTGGTGAATCAAAAAATTGCCGAAAAAATTCCGGTGGAAATGTTGGAAATGCCTAAAGAAGAAGCTAAAAAAATTGTTACGGTTTTATCGTTTGATTTATCTAAATATGGTGATTTTGTAAAAGTTTATAAAATTGGTAGTTTTAGTACCGAATTTTGTGGCGGTCCCCATGTAAAAAATACTGAATTGCTTGGTCATTTTAAAATTATTAAAGAAGAAGCGAGTAGTGCTTGGGTGCGACGTATTAAGGCAGTATTAGAATAATACAATGTTAAAAAATTTATTCCACTATCTTTGGGAAAAAAAGTTTTTGCAATACTCTATTGTTGGAAGTTCTGCTTTTGTTTTTGATTTTGCTTCTCTGGTTGTTTTTAAAGAGATTTTTAACCTTGATCCGATCATGGCGGTAGCACTTAATCAAATTTTGATAATTAATTATGTTTTTTTCTTAAATAAATACTGGTCGTTTAAATCCGACGGCCAAACGGTAAAACAAATGATTAAATTTGGGGTTTTGATGGCATGGAATTATGTCTTTGCTATTTTGTGGATGTGGTTGTTTACGCAATTAATTTCGTTTACTTTAGAAGTTAATTTGTTTGGTGGAACTCGTGATCTATGGTATTTGGTGGTACGGTTGGTAAACATCCTTTTGGCAGTTAGTTGGAATTTTTTACTGTACAAGTACTGGGTATACCGAAAAGTGTATTAAATTGCTAAATTGTTAGGTGATTGGCTGTTCTGTTCGTAAAGCAATTTAACAGTTTAACAATTTTTTATTGTCATCCCGAGCGAAGCCGAGGGATCCCTCCACTGCGGTCGGGATGACAATTTATTATGTAATTTTGGTCAAAAAACCTTAAATTAGGCGGTTATTTTACATGTGGATTGTTTGGTATTGACAAAGATACAGTTTTATTGTAAAATAGCGCTATTAAATTACTTTGAATGGCTAGTAAACAAGATACAATAGAAATCCGGGGAACAATTGAAGAACTTTT